>NZ_JBFODV010000242.1:0-5870 GCF_040908495.1 Aeromonas sp. R1-1
AGGGAATGCAACTGCGCCTTAAGTTGGACCCGGCTCTGCCAGCCCTGCAGACCCTCGACCCTCACCGGGTACGGCAAGTGCTCCACAACCTGCTCTCCAATGCCATCAAGTTCAGCCTGCGTGGGGAAGTGGTGCTGTGGGCCGAGGTGGTCGCATCGACCTTGCGCTTCGGTGTGGATGATCAGGGACCGGGGATCACCGCCAAGATGCGCACCACGCTCTTTATGCCGTTCGAGCAGTTTGCCGTTGAAGGGCAGCTGCGGGCGCCGGGCACCGGTCTTGGTCTGGCGATCTGCAAGCAGCTGGTCGATCAGATGGGGGGGCTTATCGATGTCAAGGGGCGCGTCGGTGGCGGTAGCCGCTTCTATTGCGAGTTGCCCCTGAAGCGGGTGCAGCAGGAGCCGGACTGGCAGCCCAATGTGCGGCAGCTGGCACTCTCTTTACCCCACGATGAGGCGCAAGCGCTCTCGCCCTGGCTCAGTCGATTGGGGATCGCCACCGTCAGCAACGCCGTTGATACGCTGCAAGCGGAGGTGGACGAGAAGGGGCTCTACTATTGGGCCTGGCAAGGGGAGTCCTGGGTGCCAGGGACCATCATCACCCTGCTGCAACCACGCTTGACCCCGGATCAACCGGTCGCCGGCACCCAGCCAGGGCTTGGCATGCGGGTACTGCTGGTTGAAGATCACGATGTCAATCGCGAGCTGATCAGCCTGCAACTGGGGCAACTTGGTGCCAGCGTTATCACTGCCGCCAACGGGCAGCTGGCGCTGGAGATGCTGGCGCAGCAAGAGGTGGATTTTGTGCTGACCGATCTGCAGATGCCGGTGATGAACGGGGCCGAGCTGTGCAGGCAATTGCGCCAATCCGCCCGTTGGGCCCGTCTGCCGGTCTATGTGATCACCGCAGATCTCAGTGATCAGGCGGCAAGGGAGCTGCAATCCTGCGGTTGCGATGGCCATCTGGACAAGCCGGTCGCCCTCAAGGAGCTGGCGACCTTGCTGCGCCATATTGCCAAAGAGGGGAGCAATGCTGTCGCCCCGACACCGGTTGCCTCGCTGCTGACCGATGAACTGGCCGCCCTTTATCTGAAGGCTACCCGTGATGATTTGGCCGAACTTGAGCGCTGCAGCACAGAAGAAGATGAAGTTGGCGTGAATGCTGCTTTACACAAGTTGAAGGGGGCCGCCAGAATGGTAGGGGCGACTACGTTGGTGGCGGTCATTGAAGAGTGGCAACAGGCGCCCCATCCGATGCTGCAAGCCAGATTGAACCGGGCACTGGATGAGTTCAGCCAGCAGTTTTCAAAGAGGGCTCAAGATGATCATCACTGATGAAGAATTACTGGCGTTGCTCGATTCGGAAGAGCATGAGGCGGCAGGATTTTGCCCCATTGTGCTCTATGCCCTCGACAGCACCGCCCATGAGTTGGCCAGCACCATGACATTGCCCTCCTATGTCACGCTGCACCGTACCAGACCGGATGCCTGCTGGCAGTGGGAAGGGCTGTTTGCGGCCGGCGCCATCGCACTTTACGACCCCGCCGCTCATCAGCAGGCGGACTACTTCCCCCAGTTGCAGCAGCATGAGGGAATTTACGCTATCGGCGAGGATTGGCTGGGGGGGCTTGCCACCAGTTACCGTAACTGGTGCAACTGGCTGGCCGCTAACAAGGTGCTGCTGCTCGAGGATCACCCGTTTCAGGGGATGCAATTGCAACAGACCATCGCCGGGTTGGGGCTCTCCTGTCAGTGGGTACAGGATGAATCGGCCTGTCTTGCAGCATTGTCGGCGGGCGACATAAGCCTGCTGGTGTGCGATCTCAGTCTGGTGGAGCAAGATGCCATCAGTCTGCTGATGAACCAGCCCCAGTTGCAAGAGGCTGGGCTGCCCATTGTGCTGCTTTCGGCCCATGAGCAGACGCTGATCGACGGTGCCCGCCGCCTGCTGCACGATGCCGGTTTCAATATTCTGGCTGCACTGGCCAAGCCGCTTGATTGCGACGAGCTGCTCAGGTTGCTGCGTCGACTCTATCTGGGCCCGCTGCGTCAGCAGCGCTTGAGCGGCCAGCGTCGCTCCATCCGCCGGTGGCAGGGGGAGGTGCTGGGTCAGCTAGGGCTGCTCTCCAGTCCCGCGACCCCTCATCCGGTCTGGCTGGCGGTAACGGGTTTACCCAGCCGCTGGGAGGCGCTCAAGGATTGGCTGACGGAGCAGTCGCGTACCCCAGCCGAACTGACCCTGCTGATCCACCGTCGTGACCACCTGCTCGGCAATGCCGATCGCTTCGCGCTGGTGCTACAAGCCAGTCTGGCGGGGAGCAAGCTGGCGCTGCTGCTCGATAACAGCCAGCATCTGCCATTCGATCTGCTGGAGCGTTTGCCGCTGCAAGCCTTGCTGCTGGGGCAGGGGATCTTGCCGGAGATGGAGTCCTTGACTGGTGACTCCCTGCTGGGACGCTTTATGGCCCGGGTTCGGGAGCTGGGGATCGCCGTCTATCTGGATGATCCTTACAACCTGCTCGACGTCGAGGTGTGGCGAGAGCGCGGTATGACGGGGCGCTGGTAAGCCATGCCGCGCTACCTCTGCTGGCCCATGCACCGGGAGCGCCTTGGCAAAGGGCTGGATGGCTGGCCCCATCCGGTTTCCCGGGCCGAGCTGCCACTGGCTATGGAGGTCTCCGGGGTGCCTTGCCTGCTGCGCGAGCTGCATGGGGTGGCGCCTGCCCGCATGCTTGCTGCTTACGATGCATTGAGTGAAGAGAGTATCTATCTGCGCTTTATGCGCCCGAAACGGACACCGCCACCGGAACAGGTGGCCCAATTTCTCAATTACCATCCCGAACAACAGATTTCGCTGTTGCTGACCGATCTGGCTGGTGAGCCGCTGGCTCAGGCGCAATCAATCCGCCGCCGCCTTCATCCCGATCGGGCGGAGTTCTCCTGCATCGTGGCGGATCACTTTCAGCACAAGGGGGCGGGGAGGCGCATTCTGCTAGCGCTGGCACTGCTGGCCAGGGCGGACGGTATCCGGGAGTGGACGGCGGAAGTGTTGGCCCAGAACCGGCCCATGCTGACTCTGCTCAAGCGCCTTGGTTTGCCGCTGACCCTGGTGACCGGGCGGGAGATGGTCTTTGTCAGGCTGGATCTGTCGGTACTGGATGCCTGGTTACCCGCACCGCCAGCGGCGCCGCTTAAGACCAAGGGCGAATAGTGACACTTTTTTCCCTGTGCTAAGGTCACATTTATTGTGCGGGGATAGACGGAGCAGCTTATGGCGCAGTCATATAAACATATCGTGATCCTGACCGGCGCGGGGATCTCTGCCGAATCCGGCATCAAGACTTTTCGTGCCTGCGACGGTTTGTGGGAAGAGCACAAGGTCGAGGATGTGGCGACCCCCGAGGGGTATGCCCGGGATCCCGAACTGGTGCTGCGCTTTTACAACTCCCGCCGCAAACAGCTGCAACAGCCCCAGGTTCACCCTAATCCGGCCCACTATGCGCTGGCCCGCCTCGAACGACTGCTGCCCGGTTCGGTGACTCTGGTCACCCAGAACATCGACAATCTGCATGAGAGCGCTGGCAGCAAGAACCTTATCCATATGCACGGGGAGCTGCTCAAGGCTCGCTGCCCAGAGTCCGGTCAGGTGATCGAGTGGCGCGGCGATCTCCATCAGGACGAGCTCTGCTCCTGCTGCCAGTTTCCCCAGCCGATGCGTCCCCATGTGGTCTGGTTTGGCGAAATGCCGCTCGGGCTGGATCGCATCTATAGTGCGCTGGCCCAGTGCGATCTCTTTATCTCCATCGGCACCTCTGGCGCCGTCTATCCGGCCGCCGGGTTTGTCCATGAAGCGGGATTGAACGGGGCGCACACCATCGAGCTCAATCTCGAACCGAGCGAGGTAGGTAGCCAGTTTGACGAGAAACGTTATGGCCCAGCCTCCCTGCTGGTGCCCGCCTATGTCGATGAGTTGCTGGAGGCGTGCGGCATTCATCAACCGAGGCAAGTCGAGGGGCACAACTGGATGGAGATGCGCGGTCCCTGAGCTAGTGTGCGACGGGACAGTTGCAATGGTTCGGTGAAATCGCCACACTGGCAGCCACAAAAAATGGGACGCAGTTGGCGCAAATTACCATGACCGCAGTCAAGCAATGGATCGCTTTTTTTCTCCTGATGCTGGCCAGTGCCAGCGCATCGGCCTCCATCTCCCTGATGACCCTGGTACTGCCAGGCGGCCAGCAGGTGACCCTCGATGAGTCGGCCCTCTCTGCCTTGCCACAGACCGAATTCACTACGACTACCCCCTGGACTCAGGGCGCCCACCACTATCGCGGGCCGACCCTGTCTGCCGTGCTGGCGGCGCAAGGGATCCCGGATGCCCGCAAGATCGCCGTCTCGGCCCTCAACGGTTATCAGCAGGTGGTGGATCTGGCCCTGTTCGACGGCGTGCCGCTGACCCTGGTGCGTCAAGAGGACGGCAAACCGCTGACCCGGCGCAACAAGGGGCCGCTCTGGCTGCTCATCCCGTTCACCACCTATCCCAAGCTGGACGTGCCTGCCATTCACAACTGCATGGTGTGGCAGGTGACCCGCATCGAGATCGTCGACTGATGGGGCTATCCCGCCAAAATCTGCTGTTGGTTGCGGTGTCGCTGCTGTTTCTGCTCTCGTCTGGCAGCAGCCTCTATCTGCAGTATCGGCAGGAGCAGCTGGTCGATACTTTCTACCGCAATGTCCACTGGAACATCAGCCAGGTGATGCTCGAATCCCAGCGTTTCCTCTACGATCTGCAGCTCTATCGGGCTGGCAGACTGTCGATGGAGACCCTGAGTCTTGATTACGATCTGCTGTGGAACCGGCTCGACATCTTCCTCATCAGCAGTGAAACCGCCGAGATGCGCCAGCGGCACGGGCTCGGCAAAGTGCTGGCCATCCTGTTCGAGCAGATCAAGCAGCTCGAACCCCAGATGGAGGCCGGTGCGCTGCGCGAGGGGGCTGAGCTTGCCCGCTTGCAGGAGGCGATCGCCAGCCAGACCCGTCTCATCGAACAGATAGGAGATCAGATCCTCTCCGGCCAGGAGCGGGAGCATTCGGTCAGCCAAATCCGCAACAGCCTGTTCTGGCTGCAGATCTGGCAACTGATCCTGCTACTGACCGGTGGCGCTCTGGTCGCTGCCCTCATTCGCGCCAATCTGGCGAACCGTCGGCTTGCCCTGCTCGATCCCCTGACCCAGCTTGGCAACCGCCGTGCCCTGCAGGAACAGCTCTCTCGCGCTCTGCATGCTGGCGAGGTGAGCGCTTTGGTGGTGCTCGATCTCAAGCGCTTCAAGCAGGTCAATGATCTGCTGGGTTATCAGGTCGGTGATCGGCTGTTGCAGATGGTGGCCAACAAGCTGCTGCAGGCCCATGGCAGCCACGCTTACCGGCTCGGCGGAGATGAATTTGCCGTGGTGCTGACCAAGGCGAATGATGCGCTGGAAACCGCCATTCATGAGCTGGTGGATCTGCTCCATTTCGAGTTCGTGACCCGGGAGTGCAGCTTCGATCTTGCCTGTCGGCTCGGGGTCGCCAAGGCGCAACAACAGGATGCCGCCCGGTTGCTGGATCAGGCCATCCTGGCCCTCAACCAGGCCAAGCGTAGCCAGGAGGGGGCGATCAGCTGGTTTGAGCCCGCCATGCTGCAGCAGTTGCAGTTGAGTCAGCAGCAGCTTCATCAGCTGCGAGAGTGGCTGGCGGGGCGCGAGCCAGCACCGCTGCGAGTGGCATTGCAGGCGCTGACGGACGGGCAGGGCAACGACATGTGGCAATTGGCGCTTGAGTGGCGTGAGCAGGGGGCGCCCTGTCAGATGCGCTGGCTGCAGGAGTGCGGCG
>NZ_JBFODV010000243.1:0-5913 GCF_040908495.1 Aeromonas sp. R1-1
CCGCCATGGCGGCGATGATCATGGTCGAGGCGACCGTGGTGGCCCCCATCCCCTTGCGCGCTAGTACGAACGGAATGTCGCGGCGGCTGCATTTGGTCACGCTGTGGCCTGCCCGGCCGAGCGCTTCCAGCGCACTCGCATCGAGACCCACCTTGAGGCGGCCATCGAGGATGGCGATGGTGGCCGGAATGGCGCCGTTATCGCGCACCACCTGTTCAACCTGACGGGCCGTCTCCACGTTCTGTGGATAGGGCATGCCGTGGGAGATGATGGTGGATTCGAGGGCGACGACCGGTTTGCCGGCAGCCAGCGCGGCAGCCACTTCCGGTTGGATATCGAGGTAAGCGTTCAGCATGAGTACTCCTCCAGTATGCGGTCAACGGCGGTCTTGCTCAGACCGGAAAAAACGGTATCGGAACAATTGACGGTGAGGGCGGCGCAGCCCAGGGCAAAGCGGGTGGTTTGGGCAATGTCGAGCTGTTGCAGCCAGGCGTGGGCGAGGCCAGCCATAAAGGCATCCCCGCCGCCGGTGACGTTGAGTACCGGACTACCCAGTACCGGCAGGTGACCCTGCTGCTCGCCATCGCTGTAGAAGATCCCCTGTTCACCCAGACTGAGGAACAGCCGCTTGACCCCAGCGCGGTGGAACCAGGCGGCTACCATGGGCCAGGTTTCGGGCCCGGCGATGGTCATACCGCACAGCTGCTCGGCTTCGCTGCGATTGGGTTTGAGGGTGTGGATCTTGCCGAGCCAGGGGCGGATCTTCTCCACCTTGGCCACCGAAACGGTATCGACAAAGATGGCGTGCTCACCTTGCCGCTCGAACAGCCAGTCGAGGGTGTGAATGGCCAGATTGGTGTCGAGCACCCAGAGCCGGGCACTGCCGAGAAAGCCGCCGAGCGGGGTCAGGCGGGCAGGAGTGAGCTGCTCGATAATGGCCATGTCATTGATGGCACAGCTCATTTCGCCGCTGCCATCATGCAGGCTGAGATAGCAGGAGGTGGCGTGGCCGTCCAGCACCAGGGTCTGGCGCACATCGACGCCGGCCTGCTGGCTTACCTCCAGCAGATGGTGACCATACTGGTCGTTGCCGACCGCTGTCAGCAGCCGGGTATCACTGCCGAGCCGCGCCAGATTCTCGGCGATATTGCGGCCGACACCACCGGCCGAGGTGCGCACCTTGCCCGGGTTGGAGTCGCCGAGCAGCAGGTTGTCGTGGCTGGTGCCGCAAATATCCATATTGGCACCGCCGATCACCACTACGTAGGGGCCCTCTCGCAGTACATAACCTCTGCCTTGCACATACCCCTGCCGGATCAGGCTTGAGATGTGGCTGGCCAGCGCAGAGCGGCTGATGCCAAGGCGATCGGCCAGCTCCTGCTGGGCAATCATGGGATCCTGACGCAGCAGGGCGAGGATCTCTTGTTCACGCTCAGTCATAGACAAACATCCATTTACAAACGTTTGTCTATTATTGCTGGGAAACGTTTGCTGGCTATCGGCTTGTACAAGATTTGTCGGCTTGCGCACAAAAAATCGACATCCGTGATGGGGCGACGAATCGTTGAGCCTGGCGAGGTACTTTTAACGGGTCGATGACTCCGCAGCGGCTTATAATGGCCGCCGCAAGATGAGGAGAGATGATGGAAAAGAGAGCATTCTGCTGCGTAGGGCTGGTCAATCCCAAATCCCCGGAAAATGTCGGTGCCGTGATGCGGGCTGCGGGTTGTTACGGGGTAGACGAGGTCTACTACACCGGCAACCGCTTCGAACTGGCGCGCCGTTTTGCCACCGATACCAAGCAGATGGTGGAGAAGATCCCGTTGCTCGGGGTGGATGATCTGCTGCAATTCATGCCGGAAGGGTGTGTTCCCGTGGTGGTCGATCTGATCGATGGCGCTACGCCGCTCCCCGACTATGTCCATCCGGAACGCGCTTTTTATATCTTCGGGCCGGAGGATGGTACGCTCGATCCCGCCCTCTATGGCGCGGTGAAAGATGTGGTCTATGTGCCGACTCAGGGCTGCATGAATCTGGCCGCCTCGGTCAATGTGATCCTCTATGACCGCTTGGCGAAGGGGTTCCGGCAACCCTGAGTTGTGGCGTGGCAACGGTGACTCAAACCGCAATAGACAAGGTGTTGCTCATGGGCAGGTTGCTGGCGGTGGCCGCTGTTGACGGGGCTGCGGCATCCTTCTCTTTCCCCTATGGAGGGATCAGTTTTCGTCGGCCTTGACCGCCTGCTCCTCGAGAAAGTCGCGGTAGTAGTCATAGAGGTGATAACGGCGATAGATCTCGGCCAGCGTGCCGCGACGGATCAGATTCACCATCTCCTGATCCCACAGATGCAATAAGCGGTCGCCCTGCTCGGTATCGGCAAAAATGGGGTAAGTCGGGATCCAGCGCAAAATGGTGCGGTACATATTGGCCGGGGTCTCATCGGCGGAATGCAGCACGCCAGCGGTCAGGTAATAGCGATAGCGCCCCTTGCCAATCAGCTGCAGGGCCATCTCATGGTTGTCGATCTCGTGCCATCGCATGGTGACCGGAAGATATTTATCCAGCACCCATCCTCGCCGCCAGAGGACGGTCTCGCCTTCCAGACTGCGCTCTCCCCGCCATTGCGGCTGCCACTGCTTGAGCATGAAGACGGTCACATCATCTGCGGAGGCTGGCTGATGGGGCTGTTTGACCCCCTTGAGCTCGTCCCGATAGACACTCATCGCCATATCCCCCTCTTGCCTGGCTACCATGGCGACGGCGCGTTTGTAGGGCACGATATGGGGCACGATCTGATAGCCGTGGGGCTGGTAGATGGTTCGCACCAGATCGAGATAGATACCGCGGCCATCCGGTTGGCAGAAACCGGGCCAGCCATCGCAATAGACGTGAATATCAGCAGTGCTAGCGTGGGCGATCGCACACAGAGAGCAAAGCAGCAAACAACCGATGCGCAGCATGGTCAGCATTATCCTCGCAGGGGTGAGGAGAGCATTTATCACCTGATTTATACCATGCATTGATCGCGGCGGGCGGAGAAAACATCTCGCATCTCCATTTTGCGACAGGGTCGAGGGTTATTTGCGGTCGGATCGTTATGATCGAGTAAAGATTCAATAGCACCCCAATCAGTAGAGGAGACTGCATTATGCCATCGATCAAGACTCTGCTCTGTCCAGTCGATTTTTCCCAAATGTCTCGCGCGGTACTCGACTATGCCGTTTTTATGGCACAGAGCCATCAGGCCCAGCTCAAGCTGATCCACGTGGTTGATCAACTGCACGGTTTTGACAGTTACAAGATCCTTCATATGACGGCCATCGAGATCACTCACGAGATGGAGCGTCAGGCCAGAACCCAGCTCAAAGAGCTGGTTGCCACCCTGCCGATCCCGGCCACCTTTGATATTCGCTTTGGCCGCGCCGCCGATGAAATTGTCATTCAGGCCAAGGAGGATGAGGTTGAGCTGATCGTGATGGGTAGCCACGGCCGCTCCGGTATCAGCCATCTGCTGGTAGGCAGTGTCGCCGAGTCTGTGGTGCGTCATGCACCCTGTCCGGTACTGGTGGTGCGCCAATAACGCGCCACGTTTAGAGTGAAAAGCGTAACAAACAAGGCCAGCGATCGCTGGCCTTGCGTTTTCTGGTGTTGTGCCCGCTAGCCGTGAGCGTAGATGACACTCCCTCCCTTGATGGTATCTATGATGGCCCTGGCCTGCTCTTTGGGCAGGGCAGGGCAACCCCAGCTGCGGCCCAGCTTGTCATATTTGCGCAGATGGGTCGGGCTGGCATAGGCGGCGCCATGTACTACGATGGCACGCTTGCGGGCATTGCTGTTCTTGCCGGGGCTGAGTCCGTCCAGCCGCAGGGAGTAGCCATGCTTGCCCAGATAGGTTTCTGCGGTGCGATAGACGCCGAGGGAACTTTGGCGGGAGTTGAGCTGGTTGGAAAAGTGTTTTGCGGCCAGTTCACCTGAGTTGCGGCCATGGCTGACCCAGGTGTGATAAAGCAGCTTGTGGCGTTTCATATCGATGACAAACAGTCTGCGCTGGGTGGATGGCTTGCTGTAATCGATGATGGTGAGAATGGGTTTGCGTTTGTGGCGCACAGTTTGATAACTGTTGAGTGCCTGACGAAAGGTCTGTTTATCCAGCTTGCCTGCCAGACCCAGTTGACGATAGAGGCTCTGATCCCAGCTGGCATCTGCCATGCTGCTCCAGATAAGCGATATCAACAGCAGTGGCAACAACAGCCACCCGCGTTGCCAGTCTATGTTACCGCGCGTTTGTCTCATCCGTGAATATCTCCTTGTCACTCCCTGTCAACGGCGCGGATATTGCCATCAATCCGCTCGATAGTTATATGCAAGGTGCTGAAAAGGCGCAATAAAAAACCGGCCGCAGAGCGGCCGGAAGTCATTCAAACAGTAGACATTGGTATCACAGGGTATAACTGACTTCCAATTACTTAGAAGTTGTACTGCAGGGCAACCGCGACTACGTCGTCGGTGTTCTGGCCCAGAGAGTTGGTGGACTTGCCATTTACGGAGTCCAGCAGGTTCAGCTTGTAATCAACGTAGGCGTTGAAGTTCTCGGTGAAGTTGTACCAGGCACCGATAGATACGTACTCGGTGTAGGTATCATCGATACCGTGAGCGGTATCTTTTACATCAGTGCGCAGGTAGGCCAGAGAAGGCTTGAACTTGCCGATGGTGTACTGGGCAACGGCTTCGTAGCCATCCATCTTCTCGGCGTAGCCGTTGTTGACGAACAGGTGGTCTTCACCGTGGGAGTAGGTTGCAGCCAGGTAGAGGTCGCCAGTTGCATATTTGGCACCAAAGCCCATCAGCTTGGCATCCTTGTCGCCACCGAAGGCGGCATAGCGAGCTTGCTCGTCGGTCTTGCCAGCCTGGTTATAGGCAGCACCCAGGCTCAGGCCCATATCGAAATCGTAGTTGGCAGAAACTGCGAAGCCCTCTTTGGAGCCAGTGCTATTCCAGGTTGCGTTATCAGCGATAGTGGTTCCGTCTACGTGGTCAACGCTGAAATCTTTATCAGTCGCAGTGCGACCAGAGTTCTGCGGATCATTGTTACCGGTGAACTGGGCACCCAGGGTCAGACCCTGATAGGTGTAGATGTACTGGGCCAGACCGTTGGTACGGCCGGTACCGAATACTTCGGTATTTTTGCCCAGGCCGTCACCGCCCCACTCAGGCAGGACGTCGGTATAGTTGTTGACGGCCTTGGTGAACAGGCCATCCTGACGACCATAGCTGAATGCGCCGAAACGGTCGTGCTTGATGCCGGCATAGGCATAACGCAGCTCGTCGTTGTCAGAACCGGAGGTTGGCAGGTTGTACTCGGCAAAGCCGAACGCCTTCATCTCGGGAGCAATCTTGGTCTCGCCAGCAACGTGCAGACGGAAGTAGCTCTGGTCACCTTCGGCACCGTTGTTGTCAGTGCCGTAGTAAGCACCTTGTGCACGGCCGCCGATTTCCAGCTTGGTATCGTTCTGGTTGTAAACGGTAGCGGCATGGGCGCCGCTCGCCAGCAGCAGGCTGGAGATGGCAATAGTCAGTGCAGACTTCTTCATATGCGTTATTCCTCTGATGTAAACACTTCCGAACTTGTTGTCGGTTCTGTGAAATCGGAAACAGTCCGATAGCCACACGGTAGGCGTCCCAACCTTGACTGGGCCTGAATCCATCGTTGTTTAATTGAGGTGACGAGGTCGTTATCAAGACTGGGTGTGACGGTTTTTGACAAGATAAAAAGAGATTAAATTCAATGAATTATTTTCTAGTGACTTTTTTGATATCAATGTCCCGTCCTGAATATGGTTTACACCTTTCCCCCTAATAAATGGAGAGCCCGATGGGACAAGGTGTGAAACGGACACAGCGCGATTACTCGCT
>NZ_JBFODV010000244.1:0-1439 GCF_040908495.1 Aeromonas sp. R1-1
CTTGCGCGTATCCCCCGAATCTGCGCCATCGCGTTAGTACTAGATTTGCCTCCCAGCGTCATTACTCCAATAACGGTGTCGGTAGGCCCGTTGGTCTAGATAAAGGCACCGGTCCGCCGTTGTGAAAACGCAAGCAATGAGTCCAACTCGCAATCCCTCTGCTGATGATTTCCTTGGCCCACCCGAGATGCGAAAGGGCTACGAACGGTGCTAAAAATGGCGGCTAAATTGCGCGAAAATCTGAAAACGCGCCGATGTGAATTTCGGGAGTCCATGCGGGGCATGGGCACGTGGGGTGGTGTGTTATGCCCGTTGGGGATGAGGGTGAGCCCCACCGCCCTCATCTGGGGCTCAGCCCCATGATCCGGCTTCAGCTTGAAAAATGTGGAGCAGATGGGAAGGGAAACTTCTCCTGTCCAGCCTTCTCTATGAGCGTTGTCCGCTGGCTTCTCTGGTGGTCTGGCTGTCTTGGTCTCTTACTTGGTTTTTTCCTCGGCGTCTCTGAGTCGAGCTTGTCTTGTTGGCTAGAGTGGGGGGCTCTCCCTCCGGGCTGCTTGTTATAAATATGTTTGGCCTACAGAGCCCATATTTTCTGTCTAACCCTTGTCATCGTCTGGCGGTGCGGCGGGCCTCTAGCCGCTGTCCAATGTAGGGGAGTGTGTTTCATGCGCATTGGCACCGTGCATCCCACGTAACTGCAGCCCTATGCCGTCAGAAAAATGTAAGGCGGGATTGCTCCCGCCTGATCTTCTTACGGAGCCACATACAGCTCTACACCGCACTTTGTATCTCTTGGGTCTCCCAGCTCCTTCTGGCAGGTCTTGCCCCGGCCCTTCTCATCGAGCTCGAAAATCCGCTTGGCCTCGACTCGATAGACCCCGTACTGCGTCTTGAGCGGGTTAGTGAATGGCCCCTCAAAATCAATGCTGCATTCCGATCCGCAACTCTCAACAACAGTATGCCCGTTGCTCTGGATCGTGATGAACTCAGCTGTACCGCTACCGCCCGAAAAGTTGAAACGCCGCTTGCCCACAAATGGTAGATCAGTGCGGGTTTGGTTTTTCCCCTTCACCTCTTTGGTGTGCTGGCTCCGTGCTGCCTCACACATCTTGCTCAACAGGGCATCTATCATGACATCCGGTTGTGGCTGGCCGTTTATCTCCAGCGCTTCAACGCTGAACTCCTCACCTTGAACCCACATCTGGAGCAGGCCACGGACAGGCCTATCTCCATATGTGAATGTGCCACTCACGTTGACCAGCTTGCGGCCATCAGCGGCTTTGCCTGCCGACCACTCGGGATCCTTAAAGAAGCTATCGGCCTGCTGCTCTAAGGTCACGCCTGGACAGCTCTCCAGTTCTCCCCCTTTCACGGTCAGTTCGTCCCATTTACTGAGCAATCCGGCTTGAGCCGCTGGTGCCATCAGCAGTGAAACACTG
>NZ_JBFODV010000245.1:0-6831 GCF_040908495.1 Aeromonas sp. R1-1
GGCCGCTTCGCTGGTGAGCGGGGTGGCACCCTGGCGCCCCAGATGCAGGCCTCGGCCGAGCTGATTGCCCACACCGAGCGGCTGCTGGCGGGGGTGTTTGGTACCTCGTCGGCCCGGTTGGTGCTCGCCTCGGCCCTGCAGGGGCGCAACATGCAGCTCGAGGAGATCGCCACCATAGTGGATGAGGCCTCCGACGTGTTTCGTTTCAACCGCGGCCTGCTGCAGGGGGCGATCGAGCATATCGGGCAGGGGATCTCGGTGGTGGACAGGGAGCTTAGGCTGGTGGCCTGGAACCGCCGCTACATCGAGCTGTTCCACTATCCGCCGGGGCTTATTCAGGCAGGGCGTCCCATCGAGGAGATCATCCGCTACAACGCCCAGCAGGGGCTCTGTGGCCCCGGTGATATCGAGGATCACGTGGCGCGGCGGGTTGCCTTTATGAAGCGCGGCAGCGCCCATATCTCGGCGCGGGAGCGCCCGGACGGGCGGGTGATCGAGATGCAGGGCAACCCCATGCCCGCCGGTGGTTTCGTCATGACCTTTACCGACATCACGCCGTTTCGCGATGCGGAGCGGGTGTTGCGCGAAGCGAACGAACATCTGGAGGCGCGGGTGGCCGAGCGCACCCGTGAGCTCTCCGAACTCAACCGCCAACTGCTGCTGGTGAACCAGCAGGTGGAGCGGGCCAATCAATCCAAGAGCCGTTTTCTGGCGGCGGTCAGCCACGATCTGACCCAGCCCCTCAATGCCGCCAAGCTGTTTACCTCCTCCCTGCTGGAGATGTTGCCCGATGCTGGCGAGCAGGCGCGCATCGCCCGCCATATCGACGATGCGCTGGGGGCGACCGAGGATCTCATCACCGATCTGCTCGATATCTCGCGGCTCGAAGCGGGCAAGTTCAAAGCCAAGAAGCTCGACTTTGCCCTGCGCGATCTGCTCGACAACCTCAAGGCTGAGTTTGGCGTGTTGGCGCAGGCGGGGGGGATCCACTTCTCGGTGGTGGAGAGCAAGCACGCGGTGCACAGCGATGTGCGGCTGCTGCGCCGGGTGCTGCAGAACTTCCTGACCAATGCGTTTCGCTACAACCCGGGCGGCAGGGTGCTGCTTGGTTGTCGCCGGATGGGGGAGAAGATCCGCATCGAGGTATGGGACAACGGCCCCGGCATCCCGCAGGACAAGCAGGAGGCTATTTTTGACGAGTTCTCCCGCCTCGATCACTCCCGCACCGCCAAGGAGCAGGGGCTGGGTCTGGGGCTCGCCATCGCCCGCGGCATCTCGCTGGTGCTCGGTCATCAGCTCACATTACAAAGCTGGCCGGGCAAGGGGTCGGTCTTTGCGGTGACCCTCAATCTGGCAACCCGGCCGGTCACGGCCCATCATCTGGCGGCGCCGGTGGTGCGTGACAGCCAGCTGGAAGGTGTAGCCGTGCTCTGTATCGACAACGAGCGGGACATTCTGACCGCCATGAGCACCCTGCTCGGCCGTTGGGGCTGCGAGGTGCGCTGCGCCGTTGATCTGGCCGAAGCCGAGGCGCTGATAGCAGAGGGGTTTGTGCCACGGCTAGTGCTCTCCGATTACCACCTCGACGATGGCAAGACCGGGTTGGAGGCGCTCGCTGTGCTGCAACAGGTGTGTGGCGACGAGCTGGGAGGCATCATCATCAGTGCCGATCGCAAGAGCGAGCTGCAGGCGCAGATCCGCGAGCGGGGATATGGCTACATCAGCAAACCGGTCAAACCGCTCAAACTGCGGGCCCTGATGAACAGCCTGCTGCTGCGCTAGTCGCAGCCGGGGCGGTTAGCCGTGAACCGGCTCACAAAACCGCGCAATGATCCCGTGGCCCGTGGTCATGAATCAATGCCGAAAACAGAGATTTATTGGCGAAGATCTCTTCATCTTTCTGCTCAATCGCCGCCAGTTAAAGTATTTGCTTGCCACTGTCGGTGAACGCCGACAGTGGCAGACCGGATTGGCTCACTCTATAGTCGGGATGCGATTTTTTGCATCGCAAATGAAGTAACCGAAGGGCAAACCGATCGCAAGATCGGGACGCAAAGCTTCCGGTCCAGGGATGAGCCGTACTTGAGATAGCGGGGCCACCACAGGTTGTTGTGCACCTTTGCCAAGAGGCCGCACTGCCGTCTGCGTTACCTGTCAGGGCGTAGCCCTTTTCGTTGCCAACATAACGAAATAGGGAAATATAAAAAATGCTAAGTCCAAAGCCTACCATGCTGGCCTTCGCGGTCGGTCTGTGCTGCGCCTCGTCCGCTTATGCTGCGGCGCCCGGCAAGCCGACCATCGGATGGGGCCCCACCAAGTTTTCCATCGTTGAAGTCGATCAGGCGGCCACTGCCTACAACAATCTGGTCAAGGTAAAGGATGCCGCCGATGTGGAGGTGAACTGGAACCTCTGGAGCGGCGATCTGGGCCAGAGTGCCAAGGTACTGCTCAATGGTCAGGAGGTGTGGTCCGGCCCCTCGGCCGCAGCGGGCAGCGCCAAATTCAAGGTGAAGAAAGGGGGGCGCTACCAGATGCAGGTGGCGCTGTGCAACGCCGATGGCTGTACCCTCTCTGATGCCAAGGAGATCGTGGTCGCCGATACCGATGGTAGCCATCTGGCGCCACTTAAGGCGCCGCTGCAGGAGAACAACAAGCCCTACGCCAACAAGTCCGGCAAGGTGGTGGGGACTTACTATGTGGAGTGGGGGGTCTATGGCCGCAAGTTTACGGTGGACAAGATCCCGGCCCAGAACCTGACCCATATCCTCTATGGTTTCACCCCCATCTGCGGCGGGGATGGCCTCAACGACAGCCTCAAGGAGATCGAAGGGAGCTTCCAGGCGTTGCAACGGGCGTGCGCAGGCCGGGCCGACTTCAAGGTGGCGATGCACGATCCCTGGGCCGCCATCCAGATGCCGCAAGGCAACCTCACCGCCCATGACGAGCCCTACAAGGGCAACTTTGGCGCCCTGATGGCGCTCAAGCAGGCCTATCCGAACCTCAAGATCCTCCCCTCGGTCGGCGGTTGGACCCTCTCCGACCCCTTCTACTTCCTCGGTGACAAAACCAAGCGTGACGTGTTTGTCGGCTCGGTGAAAGAGTTCCTGCAGACCTGGAAGTTCTTCGATGGTGTGGATATTGACTGGGAGTACCCGGGCGGCCAGGGGGCCAACCCGAAACTGGGTAGCCCGAGTGATGGTGCCACCTATGTGGCCCTGATGAAGGAGCTGCGGGCCATGCTCGACGAGCTGGAGGCCGAGACTGGTCGCCAGTATGAGCTCACCTCGGCCATCGGGGCAGGGGGCGACAAGATCCAGGATGTGGACTACAAGGCGGCCCAGCCCTACATGGATCACATCTTCATGATGACCTACGACTACAACGGCGCATGGAGCAACACCGAGCTGGGTCACCAGACCAACCTCTATCCGGCGAGCTGGGACCCCGATACCAAGTACACCACCGACAAGGCGGTGAATCAGCTGCTGGCGCAGGGGGTTGAACCGGGCAAGCTGGTGGTCGGGGCCGCCATGTATGGCCGTGGCTGGACTGGCGTGAGCGGTTATCAGGGCAACAACCCCTTCACCGGCAAGGCGACCGGCAAGGTGAAAGGCACCTGGGAGGACGGGGTGGTGGATTACCGCGACATCGTCAACAACCGGATGGGGGCGGGCTGGGAGAAGGGCTATGACGAGGTGGCCGAGGCGCCCTATCTTTTCAAGGCGGCGACCGGCGACCTCATCACCTATGACAACGAGCGCTCGGTCAAGGCCAAGGGGCAGTATGTGCTGGCCAACAAGCTCGGTGGCCTCTTCTCCTGGGAGATCGATGCCGACAACGGTGACATCCTCAACGCCATGCACGAGGGGTTGGGCCACGGCGAGGGGACGACTCCACCCGCCAACAAGCCGCCGCTGGCCAATGCAGGCAGTGACCTCAAGGTGACCGGCCCGACCGAGGTGACGCTGGATGGGTCGGCCTCCCACGATCCGGAAAACAGCGCGCTCAGCTACAGCTGGAAGCAGATCTCCGGGCCGCAGGCTGGCTTGCTTGATGCCACTCAGGCCAAGGCCCGCGTTGTACTCGATGCGGTGACTGCCGACATCAATCTGGTGTTCGAGCTGACAGTGACCGATGACCAGCAGTTGAGTGCCAAGGATCAGGTTGTTGTCACCAACAAGGCGCCGCAGGCCAATCTGGCGCCGGTGGTGAGTCTACCTGCCACGGCCTCTGTGGAGGCGGGCAAGCAGGTGACCATCAAGGCGACCGCCTCTGATCCGAACGGTGATCCGTTGACTTATCAGTGGAGTGTGCCGGCAGGCATCACCGCAACGGGTCAGAACAGCGCCACTCTGGTGGTCACCGGCCCGAGCGTAACCAGCGACACCGGCTATGACCTGAGCGTCACCGTCTCTGACGGCGGGCTGGATGCCAGTGCGGCAACCCGTCTGACGGTCAAACCGGCCAGCAGCGGCGGTGGTTGCACGGCGACCGATCCGGATGCGGTCAATTGGCCAGTCTGGAAAGCGGCCAGCACCTATAACAGCGGCGACAAGGTGAGCCACAACCAGCTGGTGTGGCAGGCCAAGTACTGGACCCAGGGCAACGAGCCGAGCCGCACCGCGGATCAGTGGTTGCTGGTGAGCAAGGTGCAACTGGGTTGGGATGCCAATGTAGCCTACAACGGTGGCGAGCTCACCACCCATAACGGCCGTCAGTGGAAGGCGCAGTACTGGACCAAGGGTAATGAGCCCGGCAAACACGACGTCTGGCAGGATGTGGGGGCCGCCAGCTGTAAATAAGCATTGAATGGTGGCGGGGCATGCCGGTCATGCCCCGTTTTTTCCCCCGCTTAGCCAAATCTTGGCGGGCCTGCCAACCGGTTTCCCCCAGCTTCTCTCGTGTCCCTGCAAAGTGCTCACTCCTGCCTAGTGATTAATGTTCTCCCCGATAGCTGGCATCTGTGCCGCACGCTGCTCTTTGTGGTAGCGCTTGTGTTGGTACATGTCGGCATCGGCCCTGGCAAACGCGGCGGCAAATTCGCCGCGATAGGGTGCTATCCCCATGCTGCACGAGATAGTCGGAGAGGCGCTGGCCAGCATGGTGGTCAGCCTGGCCATCGCCTGTTGCAGCTCGGTCGGTGTCAGAGTGGTGAGCAGCACAAACTCATCCCCGCCGAAGCGGGCGGCAATCACCCCCTGACCGAAGTGCTGGCGTATGCCATCTGCGATAAGGCGCAGGGCCTGATCACCCGCCAAATGACCACTGCTGTCATTGAGCTGCTTGAGATTATCCATGTCGATCAGCAGAAGGGTGCCTTCTGGCTGCCCCTGCAGAGCGAGTTCGAATTGCTGGCGATTGGCGAGCCCGGTCAGCTGGTCGGTATTGGCCAGCTGATAGATGCGGCGGGACTGCTGATAGATGGTGATGGCGTGGCGAATATCCCGCGCCAGGATCGCCATCAGGTGGCTGTCGTAGCGGGTAAAGGCATTACGTTTGCTGCTGTCCATATTGATCATGCCGTAGAGCTGACCATCGATATGGATCGGGGTCGCCAGCGTGGCCTGGATGGGCAGGTTGGTGCAGTTGACCAGCAGCTCTCTGTCCTGTTCGGACAGGGGCATGGTGGCATTTATCTTCGACAGGTCGTTGATCAGCAGTGTTTTGTTGCAGCGCCCCTGAGTCAGCTTGTACTGAAAGGTGTGCTCCAGCGGCAGATTGATCCGCCGCAGTTTCACCAAATCCATGCCGATGGCGGCTTCATATCTCAACATGCCTGTGCCCGGCTGCAGCTTGATCAGGCAGCCCATCTCGGCTCCCGGGATCAACATCACGGCTCGTCTGAGCAGATCCTCCAGAAAGGCCTCTTCGGTCTGGTATTGCGCCGAGTTGCGGGCCAGTTCGGCGGTGGTTTCGTTGATCTTGAGCGCCTCACTCAGATGCTGCCACTGGCGGTGCAGATGGTAGCGGTAGTGGCGATAGAGCCAGAAGGTGCAGATAAGGTAGCTCTGGACTAGCAAGGTGCTGGCAAGCGGCGCCCTTTGCCAGCCATTGAGGCTGTTGATAAGCCAGATCATCCCGGCCAGTGGCAAGGCATAAATCGTCAAACGAACAAATTTGTCGTATCTGGATAACCGGGTGCGTGAGGGCAATTCGCTGGGCATGAAGACACCTGCTGGCCATGCAAAGCGGCGATTATAAATTCATTAGTTGCGATACAGATGGGTCTTTTGTCGCATATTGTTCTTACTCATTGATTTTTCTAAATTTGGTGTGATGCAGATCAAAAAAATGGTGTGAGGTATCTGGTTGGAGGTGATGAGATTAGGTCTGCATATCCGTCTGTTTTTTAAACATTAATTTCTTGAAAGTGGGTAATTGTCGGGGTTGGTAACTGGTGGGCTGGCAATGGTCCGATTTGCTTACTTATCAGAATTACCCTACAGTCAATCGGCGATTATTTATCGCCAGAAATAACGTTGTGACAAGGGCAAACCGATTGAAAAGTCGGGACGCAAAGCTTCCGGTCTAAGGGTCAAGACGACCTAGGATAGCGGGGCCACCACAGTAGAATGCAGGCTGCCTTTGCCAAGGGGTGGCCGTTTTTGTGTCACCTGTCGTGTTGCGTTGCCCTTTCGTTTTTCCAATAACGAAAAGGAAAGCAATATGCTAAGTCCAAAACCCGCGCTGCTGGCCATGATGGTCGGCACCCTGCTCGCCTCCTCCGCCGCTTATGCGGCAGCTCCCGGCAAACCCGCCATCGGTTGGGGCCCCACCAAGTTTGCCATCGTCGAAGTCAACCAGTCCGCGACCGCTTATAACGAGCTGGTC
>NZ_JBFODV010000246.1:0-3353 GCF_040908495.1 Aeromonas sp. R1-1
ACCGGCTCTGGCGCTCTGGCTGGAGGCGGCCAGTCACTATCCGCAGACCTCCCTGGAGTGTGTACAGGTGGGGGGCGCGCGCCTCAGCCCGGCTCATGCCGATGCGGTAGCGAGCCGCCTTGGTTGCCGCTTGCAGCAGGTGTTTGGCATGGCCGAGGGGCTGGTCAACTACACCCGCATCGAGGATGACCAGTGGCACATCGTCAATGCCCAGGGCCGCCCGATGAGCCCGGGCGACGAGGTCGAGGTGCGGGATAGCGACGGACGCCCCTTGCCCGATGGCGAGTGCGGCGAGCTCTGGACGCGTGGCCCCTACACCTTTCGCGGCTACTTCAAGGCTGATGCCCACAATCAGCGGGCTTTTGATCGGGACGGTTTCTACTGCACCGGCGATCTGGTCTGCCGCTTGCCCAGCGGTCATCTGATGGTGGTGGGGCGCAACAAGGATCAGATCAACCGGGGTGGGGAGAAGATCGACGCCCTCGAGATTGAAGAGCTGTTGCTGACCCACCCGGAGGTGCGGCAGGCGGCACTGGTCGCCATGCCGGATCCCATGCTCGGGGAGCGCAGCTGCGCCTTTTTGATGTGCCGCGAGCCCCTCAATCTGCCCCGCTTGCGCCGTTTCCTGCGCGAGCAGGGGGTGGCCGATTACAAACTGCCCGATCGCCTGGTGCTGGTGGAGCAACTGCCCCACACCCCGGTCGGCAAGATAGACAAACAGACGCTGCGCGAGCAGCTCTCCAAGGAGTGTGCATGACCATTCAATCCCTCGCCGCCTATCCGCTGCCCACCGCTGAGGAGCTGCCCAGCGGGCGGGTGAACTGGCCCTTCGAACCGGGCCGTGCCGCCTTGCTAGTCCACGATATGCAGCACTATTTCGTCGACTTCTACGGGCCGGACAATCCGCTGATCAATCAGGTTATCGACCATATCGCCGCCCTGATCCGTCAGGCGCGTATTCTTGGCATGCCGGTGGTCTATACCGCCCAGCCCGCCGAGCAGAGTCAGGCCGATCGGGCGCTGCTCAACGACATGTGGGGGCCGGGGTTGACCCGAGCGCCGGAGCGTCAGCCGATTGTTTCGGCGCTGGCACCCGAGCCGCAGGATACGGTGCTGACCAAGTGGCGCTACAGCGCTTTTTGCCGTTCACCGCTGGCCGAGCTGATGGCCGAATGGGGGCGAGATCAGCTGGTGATCTGCGGCATCTACGGCCATATCGGGGTGATGCAGACGGCGGTAGATGCCTTTATGCGCGACATCCGCCCCTTCCTGGTGGCAGATGCCATCGCCGACTTCTCCCGCGAGGATCACCTGCTGGCGCTCTCCTACGTTAGCCGCAATGCCGGTCGGGTGATTACCGTGGCCGAGGTGATGGCGGCCAGCAAACGCCCCCTGACTAGGGAGTCGCTGCGTGCTCAGGTGTTGGCGCGGCTACCCGCCGAGATGCAGCATGAGCAGCCCACCGAGGATGACAACCTGCTCGACTACGGTCTCGACTCGCTGGCGGTGATGGGGCTGGTGGAAGAGTGGCGTCAGCAGGGGCTGGTGGTGGAGCTGGCCGAGCTGGCCCGCACGCCGACCCTGGCCAACTGGTGGGCGCTCCTCTCCCGTCAGCTTAATGTCAGTCAGGCCACGGCTTATCAGGTCAACGAAGTGCACGTCAGCGAACCGGAGTGCACCCCATGAGCGAGTGGCAAGGCAGAACCGTCTGGGTAACCGGTGCGGCGCAGGGAATTGGCCATGCGGTGGCGCGCACCTTTGCCGAGGCGGGGGCCAGCGTGGTGGCGCTCGATCTGCAACTGGCCGAGGCGCTGCCCGGCAACGTGAAGGGACTGGTGATCGATGTCAGCGACAGCGAGGCCGTGACCCGCTGCTGCGAGCAGCTGCTGGACGAGGGGCTGGGGCCCGATGTGCTGGTCAATGTCGCTGGCGTACTGGCGACCGGCAGGCTCGATGAGGTGGATGACGCCCTCTTGCAGCGCACCTTCGCCATCAACACCTTCGCCCCCTTCTACCTGATGCGGGCCCTGACCCCCTGGTTTCAGGGACGGCGCAGGGGCGCCATCGTCAATGTCTCCTCCAATGCCGGTCGGGTGCCGCGAGTGGGGATGGGCATCTATGGCGCCTCCAAGGCGGCGCTGACCAGCCTCACTCAAACGGCAGGGCTGGAACTTGCCCCCTATGGGGTGCGCTGCAATCTGGTGTCGCCGGGCTCGACCCGTACCCCGATGCTGTACGGCATGTGGCAGGAGGGGGAGGCTGAGCAGCGGGAGGGAGAACAGCGCACTATCGCGGGTCTGCCCGGGCAGTTCAAGCTGGGGATCCCCCTTGGTAAGCTCGGAACCCCCGAAGAGGTGGCTGCTTGCGTGCGGTTTCTCGCCTCCGATGCCGCCAGCCATATCACCCTGCAGGATCTGGTGGTCGATGGCGGTGCCACCCTGGGGGTCTAGCCCTCGGCTGCCGATCTGACAGGCGTGACATTCTCTTTATGGAGGAGGCCAGGCCTCCTCGCTTTTCAGCCATGCGGGCAGAGGCAAGTCACTGCCCGCTCGATGTTTGCGCAAGGACATTCCCATGGAACAGACAATGGCGATGCGCGCCACCCACCAGCGTGGTGAGCAGCCGCGCTGGCCACTTACCACCGCTCAGGCGGGCATCTGGTTTGCCCAGCAAAAATACCCGCAGAGCCCCGCCTGCAATACCGGCGAGTACTGGCTGCTGGAGGGGGCGCTGGCTCCCCATCACTTCACCCGCGCTGTGCGTCAGACCCTCGACGAGATCCCCGGTCTGCACTGTGCCTTTGTGGCCACTGCCGATGGCCCTCAGATGGTGGCCAACCCCGCCTGCTGGCAGCTGGCAGAGCGGGATCTGCGCAGCGAAGCCGACCCGCTCGCAGCCGCGCAGGCCGAGATGCGTGCACAGCTGGCTGTCCCCTTCAATCTGGCCGGGGGGCCGCTGTTTGCCACCATCCTTTATCGCCTTGACGAGCAGCAGTGGGCCTGGTTTATCGCTGTGCACCATATTGCCATCGACGGCTTTGGCCTGAGCCTGCTCTGCCAGCGGGTGGTGAGCTGGTATGAGGCGCTTTGTGCCGGCGAGCAGCCTGCCTCCTGCCGTTATGCGACTCAGCAGGAGTTGCTGGCCGAAGAGGCGGCCTATCAGGATTCGCCGCGCGCCGCGCGGGATCGCGATTTCTTCGTGCAGCAGCTGGCCGGGGTGGAGAATCCTGCGTCGCTCTCCCGCCGTCCGGCGCAAGGGCCGGGCCTCACATATCGTCTTGAGCAGCGGCTGGCTGGCCGCCAGTGGCAGGCATTGGTGGCACGGGCGAGTCGTTCGGCCTGTCACCCCTACAG
>NZ_JBFODV010000247.1:0-8487 GCF_040908495.1 Aeromonas sp. R1-1
GATAGCTCTCCAGCGGCAGACCAATCAGAGGAGTAGGGGTCAGCACAGAGAGGGGGGCCGTAAGCGGCAATCCCTTGAGGGTCAGGGCGTGGAGCAAGGTCTTGCGGGTTGCCAGCGTGAGGGAGCCGTCGTGGGCCGGGTAGAGCAGGCAATCGGTTCCCTTGCTCACCATGGCTTCGGTCGCCGCCAGCAGTGACAGCTTGCTGTCGACGATAAGCGGTGCCTGCAGGTGGCCGGGTTCGATGCGGGTCAGGATAAACTCCGCCAGATTCTTCTGACCCAGCTGTTCGCGCTGCTCTTGCTGGCGCTGACGTTCGGCCAGATTGGCGGTGAAGTAGCTGGCAAACTGCGGATCCTGCTCACAGAGCGCCAGAAAGGTGTGGCGAGGGATGAGCTGGCAGAGGCTATCTTCCAGTGCAGTGAAGCGGTGGCGGCAGCGGCCGTCAAACTGGGCGCGCACATCGAACAGATCATCAACCCCGTAATCACCAAACTGGTGGTGAGGGGCAGACTCTTCCACCGCCCCCTTGATGATGAGATAGAGGCCGGGAGGCTCGTCCCCCTCCTTGAGCAGCAGATCCCCGGCCCGAAAATAGCAGAGCGAGAGGTGACGGGAGAGCCGCTCGCGCGCCTCCTCGGCCAGTCGGTCGAATGGTGGTCTGGCAAAATTGAACAGGGTTGACATGACAGCGTCCTCTGCTGGCTTGCGGCACTCATGCTGTTCCCAGTGTGACAAAGGGAGGGGGAGGCGACCAGCCGACTTTAGTCTCAGCTGTACCGCCTGTTCACACTCTGATAACGTGGTGGTATGACCAGTGAGTCAGTTTCAGGGATCAAGGAGAGGATAAGGGAGATGGAAAAACCAAGGATCAAGTGCGAGATCCACGACGGGATTGCCGAAGTGATGTTGACGCGGGGGGACAAACTCAATGCGCTGGACCGCGCCATGTTCAGTGCTATCGACGAGACGCTGACACAGCTCGCCCGGCACAAGGGGTTGCGGGCAGTGATCCTGCATGGCGAGGGGCGTGCCTTCTGCGCCGGGCTGGATGTGAAATCCATGCTGAGACAGCCGGTGGCAGCGCTCGATATTCTCAAGCGTGAAGCAGACGAAGCGACCAATCTGGCTCAGCGGGTTGCCTATGGTTGGCACCAACTGCCGGTGCCGGTGATTGCGGTGACCCATGGAGTCTGTTTTGGTGGTGGCTTGCAGATTGCCCTCGGCGCCGATTTTCGCTTCAGCGCCCCTGATTGCCGCTTCTCGGTGATGGAGATCAAGTGGGGGATCATCCCCGACATGAGTGGCAGCGTCACCATGCGCAACCTGATGGGAGTGGATACCGCCATGGAGCTGGCCATGAGCGGGCGCGAACTGGATGCCGTCGAGGCCAAATCTCTCGGGATGGTGAGCCGGGTCTGCGCCGATCCGCTGGTGGAGGCGCGAGAGTTTGCCCGCACCCTTATCACCAAGTCGCCGGATGCACTGGCGGGGATCAAACAGCTTTACAGCCAGGCCTGGGCCCGCAGCGATGAGGCGATGCTGAAGGAAGAGACCCGGCTGCAAAAGCAGATCCTGGGGCGACCCAATCAGTGGCGAGCCACCCTTAACAGCCTGTTTCGCTGGCGGCTGCCCTTCGGGCCGCGCCGCAATCCGCTCTGACTGCGAGCTGCACGAGCGATCTACGGTATGCCCGTCTACTTGGGTGGCTTGCAGTCGGCCCTGCTTAACCAGGATGCCACCCTGTTTCGGCGCAAATACTTCCTCAACGGCGCCCACATGGGCTTCATCTTCTACGCCACAGACCCGAACATGGACGACGACACCGAGGAGGAGATGAAGGAGATGATCGCAAGCAGCAAGGGGTGGGAAACTTTCGCTCCATGTTCGTCAACATCCTGGCCGGCATCATTCCGACCAATGGCGGGGGAGGGCTCGGGGAGCCCGAGAAGTACGATGCCACCTATGCCCGCAACGAGGTGCTGCCGCTGTGTGAGCTTATCCAGGATGCCATCAACAGCGCGGGACTCCCGTCTCCCTGCGGGTCGATTTTCGGGAGAATATCGGTTCAGCTGTATAAACAAACAGTATTTGCTGTGGCAAGATAGGCTGTTGATTTGGATAAAAAAGGGGGCGTAATGCTGGTTTATTGCAAAGTGTGTGGCCAACGGGGCCGCATTACCAAGACCAACCGACTGAGCGATGATGTCTCGGATCTCTACTGCCAGTGCACCGATGCAGAGTGTGGCCACAGCTGGTATTGAAAGGACTGGGGGCGCAATAGCGCCCCTAATCCTTATTGCTAATTAGATCAGTATGAAATACGCGACGGTGTCTGTGTAGCAGACTAAACGCGCACAAGATGAACTGCTCGGATGTATACCCGGCAGCAAAGTTACTCGAATGACTGAACCCATATAAATCTCCTTGTTGGTTATAAAAAAGGAGAGGCCTGTGCCTCTCCATATTTAGCGTTTTACGCTGGGTTACTATAACGAATAAATTCTAAAGTGTTTCAGCTGTGCCAATCTGCCTGGTTTTCAAGTCGTTTAACCAGATTTTGAGCATCTATATTGATTCGTCCAACGTACAGATGATGCGTTGTAAGTAGTGGCGGGTAACCCCAGAGTCAGTGACTGGGACGTTAGTTTTATCACTCACCAACTATGCCGCAAGAAGTTGCCCGCCAAGGGCGGCGTGGTGGAGCTGCGGGATGAAGGACTGCGCGCTAGGTTGATGGCGATCACCCCAGTGGATGAGATATGGGGCATTGGCTGGCGACTGTCGGCCAAGCTGGAGGCACAGGGCATCAAGACTGTGGCCGACTTGGTCGCCGCCGGCCCTAAGGCGCTGCAGCGCCGCTATGGCGTGGTGGCCGAGCGCACGGTGCAGGAACTGCGTGGTATTCCCTGCGTCGAGCTGGAGCAAGAGGCTCATGTCAAGCTGCAGATCATTTGCTCGCGCTCGTGTTTGGGGGGCGCATCACCAAGATCTGCCCCATGCATCAGGCTCTGCGGGTTACATGGAGCGGGCCGCCGAAAAGCTGCGGGGGGAGGGGATGTGCTGTCGCCATGTCACCTTGTTCATTCGCACCAGCCCGTTCCGCGACCGGGAGCACTATTACTGCAATCAGGTGAGCACCAAGCTGGCCATGCCCACCAACGATACCTGGGCCTTGCTGGCCCTGATCCCCGAGCGGCCCCCCCTTATCTGGCGCGATGAACAGCGCTACCAGAAAGGGGGGCGTCATGCTGGCCGACTTCACACCCGCTAACATGCAGTAGGGCGACCTGTTTGCCGCCCAGCAGCAATCCCTTCGCAGCGATGCGCTGATGCTGGTCATCGACAAGGTCAATCAGGGACGGCTTGGCAAGGTCTACTTCTCTTCCTGCGGACGTGACAATCGGGGGTGGATAATTAAGCTGCAGCAGTTAAGCCTCCGCTATACCATCGCACTCTCCGAGCTGCCGGTGGTGAAGTGAGTTATTCGATATCTATATTTGCCAGTGTGCTGATGCCGAGCTTTATGGGTTCATTGAAGTTCGGAGTGCGCAAAATTTGCGCTGACAGGGCTTAAAATGGAATGAGCTCTATAGAGCGAAGAGGGACCCACACCTAACGGGCAGAGAGCAGGTTAATCAGGATTACATTGTCAGAGAAGGACTCTGCGCACTTTAACATCAGCTTATCGGTTTGGGGAGGAGCGGTAGTGATTAGCTACATACTCCCACGCACCATAACGATAGCGTTTGTATGCATGAACAAAGACGTCTTTACGTTTCATTGCTATGCCCTCCCTATCTAGGTCAGTTGAGGGAACTGACACCCATAAAGTCCGCTAGGAGCGAAAGTTATGGTGGTAGGCGAGAGCCTTCTCCTGAAGAGAGAGACTACTTTTGGGGAAGGTTAAAGTCAAGCTTTTTTGCTATTTGCCGTAAAAAAACTACACTAAATGCGGGAGGTGGTGTATTGTGACCATCTAACTTACCATTATTAATATTGGTGATTGTTATGCTTAAGTGCGTCGAAGTATCAAACTTTAAAGGTTTTAACGATAAAGTTAAATTCTCCCTAGAGCAATCAAAGAACTATGAATTTAATTCTAATAATATCGTCAATGGTGTTGTTAACAAGGGAATAATATACGGTAAAAATGGTGCTGGAAAGTCGAATCTGGGACTCGCTATATTTGATATAGTAACAAACATTACAGATAAAACCGTTGCCAATTATTATTATGGTAGCTATTTAAACGCTGAGGGCAAAACTAATACAGCATCATTTGTTTTTTATTTTAAATTCGATGGTGGAAATGTCGCCTATGAATATGAAAAATCTGATTTTAAAAAATTAGTAAGCGAAAGACTTAAAATCAACGACAGAATTGTTATTGAATATGACCGTAGGTTAGGCATTAAAGCTAATTTTAGTCTTGCAGGAACGGAACAGCTTCGTGACGAAGTTGGGGACTCACCTGTTTCAATAATTTCATATGTTAGAAACAACGCAATACTCGAAGATAATGATGAAAATGCATTGTTTCATGATTTTGTCAATTTCGTTGACAAGATGCTTTATTTTAGATCTCTTGAGGATAACAGATATATTGGTATAGAAAATGGTGCGAGAAATATATGCCAAGACATAGTGGAGCATGGCAATGTCGCTGACTTTCAAAATTTTTTGAACAACGCAGGGATAGAGTGTTCATTAATTGAAGTAGTCAATTCAGAAGGTAAAAAAACAATAGCCTTTGATTTCGGAGAGCGTAAGGTACCATTCTTTTCAATAGCATCAACAGGTACAACATCTTTGGCTTTATTCTATTTTTGGCTTCAGAGAATGAAAGATAAGGATGCAGTCTCATTTGTTTTTATTGATGAGTTCGATGCATTTTATCATCATGAGCTCTCTGTTGCGATAGTGAATGAGTTGAAAAAATTGGATGCTCAGGTTCTATTAACCACGCATAATACTTCGATAATGAGTAATGAACTATTAAGGCCAGACTGTTACTTTATTATGAAAGATAACAAGGTGGTGACCATTGCTGATAGTACCGAAAAAGACATCAGATCTGCTCATAATCTTGAAAAAATGTACAAAGCAGGCACGTTTAATCATGGCTGAACATATACTTTTTGTTTTCGAGGGTGAGAAGACAGAGCATATTATTGCTGATAGTTTACTGCGGTTTTTTATTGGCATTGATGACGAAAAAATAGTGATCAAATCCTCCTATAAAACTGATGTTTATGGGTTGTATCAGCAAGTTAAAGACGATCAGTTTATTGATATCTTTGAGTTGATTAAAGAAAGAGACTCCTCGTTGGCAGGATATTCAAGAGATAAATTCTCTCAGATATATATATTCTTTGATTATGATGGCCATTCTCATAGAGCTGATGATGAACACTTAGATGAGCTAATCTCATTTTTTAATGAAGAAACAGAGAATGGTAAGCTTTTTATAAGTTACCCAATGGTTGAATGCCTTCGGTTCATTTCAGAGCTATCTATGGATTCTGGTTTTGTTTGTGAGCAAGTAAAAATAGCGGATTGTGTTAACTTTAAAAAAACAGTTCATGAAACAGCGGCTGTGAATTTTAGGGATGTTACTTCTTACGGCCCACGGGAATGGGGCCTTCTTGTAAATCTTCACTGCAAGAAGGCAAAATTTATCGTTGATGGTAAGCTAGAGTTTCCTTTGGATAGACTCATTTCTCAAGGGGAGATATTTGACAAGCAAAAAACAGGACATATCGATGTTAACCAAGAAGTATCAGTGTTAAGTGCATTCCCATTGGTGGTGTTAGATTATTATGGTAGTGCAAAAACACATGAAATGCTTCTCCAGTATATTACACATTAGAACCACCATGGAGATGGCTTTATCATTTATGGTTAGTGGGGGATGTTTTATTTAAATGTTGGACTGTTGGCGATCAATACACGCACTTATCCTTAAACTATCCTGATGAAATCAGATAGCATTTTTTCTCTAGATGATGGATATGGCTTTTGTTGGCATTCTTACTTATATATCGTTCGTGCGTTGTCATCTCCCCGTTCCCGCAGCCACTCCGATGTATCCAGACGCTCCAATTCTCGCCACATCTCTGACTGATAGGGCTCAGGCAGCATCTCGATCCAACGGTGCGCGCCGCTGTGGCCTTGTGCCTGGTAGACCTTGCCGCACAGCTCAACCAGCATTGGCCAGTCCGGATCGCCTTCCGGTACTGCGTATTCATCAGGCTGCTTCTGTTCTATTGGCCCCAAGCCCTCTGGCATCCAATCTGGTTCGCTTGGCAGCGATCTGTACGACTGCAGCTGGCCGTTCTCAAGCCAGAGGGTGAAGCCGTCCGTATTGACGCAAGCCCCAGCCCGTAATCGGTCGATGGAGAAGGGCGATAACCCCCATTGCTCCCTCATGATCTGGTCTGTGAAGGCATCAGGATCCGGTAGCGTACAGTTATTGTCAGAGCTCCAAGGTGCCGGGCTGTCGCCCGTCTTAACCCCAACCCCCCTCTCTGCAGCCTCGGCGGCTTTCCTGGCTTCATGGGTGCCGGTGGGTACAATTTCCCACCCTTGCAGGCGGGTCTTGATGCCAAGGCGAGCGGAGGTAATGCCCATCAGGCGCTTAATGTCTTCGCCATAGCTGTTGGCTTGCTCCTTAATGAGGTGGGCCAGCTTGATGGGGTGCTCGGCACGGGTTGCTAGTGCGCCGCCCATGGCGTGCAGGTAGCAGCGGAAAATGCCGTTATCCGCGGCAAATCGAGCCGCCTCAAAGCGCGGGTCTTGCAGCACGGGCTTGGGTGGGCCAACCAGATCGGCATTCTTCTTGGCGTTGCTGATGCGGCGCAGCTCGCGCCATACCCCGACCGGGGCGCCTCCGATCTGCTGGAAGGTGCGTATGCCCCACCAACTGGCCCAGGCCAGGGCATGCAGGGCGTCCTCATCGGCTGCGGTGCCAGCCTCTTCGTCGTCGTCCAGGTAGGCGCCGTCGATGTTCTTGGCAATGTATTTGGCGATATAGCCCGCGGCATCGCCCTTGGCCGGGTCTATCTCTTTCCAGTCGAAGCGGGGAGTAAAATCGGTAAAGGGTGGGGCGCCCTTGATATCCCGTACCAGCTCTTCGTGGTCATCGGTCAGGGCATAGCGTTGCAGGATGCCGATCACCCGGTTGCGATCTTCCGGGCGCATAAATAGCAGTAGGTGCCAGTGCGGGGTGCCGTCGTGGTGAGCCTCGCACACGCGAAATCCATAAACGGGCGCGTTCCACCGTTTGAGGGCCGCCACTTGATATTTCATCGGACGATGACTTATGCCCACTTTGCACCGGATTATCTCAATGACGCTGTCCGCTTTAACCCGTTGGAAAACCATCTTAAACCAGCTTGATCTTCCTCGAGAATGGGTCGAAAAAAGTGTCCACATTTTGCCAATTTGGGTGTCTTTTCACGTCCCAAAGTGTCCCCTTGTGTGGCACTTAACTCCTTGGTTTGAATGTAACTTATTGAAATTAATGAAATAGAAATGGCAGCCGAGGCTGCCATTTTTTATTGATGTCTTATGTCGTTCTGGTTCAGGAGGTCTTGCGATCCTGATCCGGTTCGAACTGATGGCCCGATTTCTCCAGCTCCAGGTTCTCTTCGGAGCGTTTGCCCACCCAGTAATCGGCGTTCTTGATGCCGAGCTTCTCCGGGTGGAATACGGGGTCAATACCTTGTGCCTGCTGCGCTTCATAATCCTTCAGACAGGTGAAGGCGGTCTTTTGCAGCAGCAGGATGGCGATGATGTTGAGCCATGCCATCAGGCCAACCCCGATATCACCCATGCCCCACGCCAGATCCGCCGTCTTGACGGTGCCGTAGACAGTGGCAGCCATCAGCGCAATTTTCAGCAAGAAGGTGAGCCAGGGGCGATTAATCTTGCGGTTGATGTAGGCGATGTTGGTTTCGGCGATGTAGTAGTAGGCAACGATGGTGGTGAACGCGAAGAAGAACAGCGCGATGGCCACGAAAATGCTGCCAAAGCCCGGCATCATGCTCTCCATGGCGGTCTGCACATAGCCCGGGCCTGCTGCGATACCGGCAATACCCGTGTAGATGGCGGCGCCGTCCGGCCCTTGTACGTTATAGAGGCCGGTGATCAGCAGCATAAAGCCGGTGGCGGAGCAGACGAACAGGGTGTCGATATAGACGGAGAACGCCTGCACCAGACCCTGCTTGGCCGGGTGACTCACTGCCGCCGCAGAGGAGGCGTGCGGTCCGGTACCCTGACCCGCTTCGTTGGAGTAGACCCCGCGTTTTACCCCCCACATGATGGCCAGACCCAGAATGGCACCGAAACCGGCATCCAGACCGAAGGCGCTCTTCCAGATCAGCAGGATCACGCCCGGCAGCTGGCCGATATTCAGGGCGATGATGACGCAAGCCACGATGATGTAGCCCAGCGCCATAAAGGGCACTACGGTACTGGCGAAGCTG
>NZ_JBFODV010000248.1:0-15928 GCF_040908495.1 Aeromonas sp. R1-1
CGTTGAAATACAGAACCCCCGATGCGGTACATAGGGGGTTCTGAGTAGAGAAATGCTAGTTGAAAATGTGTAAACCTATTTCAGGACTAGACAGTGCGGGATACCGCCCGGTCAAAGCAGATCGTAGATAAGGGCCGAGATGGCAAGCAGCCCCATCACCAACACAAAAAGGGTACTCGGCCCGCGATAACGCTTGAGTGCGGGCAAGCGATAGATGGAGCAGGCTGGCAGCAGAAACAGGATCACCGCGATCAGCGGGCCACTGACGCGCTCGATGATGTCGAGCACGTTGGGGTTCAGATAGGTGATGACGGCGGTCACCATAAACAGGATCACCGATGACACCCGGGCGATGGTTGACTCCTTGAGGGAGAGCCCCAGCCCCTGACAGGCACCGCTCACCATGCTCACCGTCCCCTCGCTCACCCCCATGGAGGTGCCGAGGAAGGATTTGGACATGGCCAGAATGGCGATAAGCGGCCCCACATAGGCGATCAGCGGATTGGAGAACTTGTTCGCCAACGCCGACAGCACCGAGATATTGTCGGTGCGGGCCAGCGCCATCTCTGCCTGACTCAGACTCATCACGCAGCTCACCACGAAAAAGAGCACGCTGCCGCAAATCAGCATGCTGCTGCACTTGATGATCCGCTTGGCGCGCAGGTCAGCACTCTCCTGACAACGCTTTTTCTGCGCCGCGCTGAAGGAAGAAATAATGGGCGCATGGCTGAAGGAGAACACCATCACCGGCACGATCAGCCAGAGGGATTTCCAGAACGCCGGATCACGCCAGTCCACAGACTGACTCTCGCTGAAATAGGAGAGGCTCCACTGGGGCAGCAGATAGATAGAGAGGCCAATCAGAAAGGCGACCATCGGCAGCGCCAGCACGCTGATGGCCGACACCACGATCTGTTTGCCGGCCAGCAGCACCAGATGCAGGCCCAGCATCACCCCCAGCACCAGCAAGCCGCGCGGCAGCTCGGCATCCCCCAGCTGGTGAACCACGAAGCTCTGGATCGCGTTGGTGATGGAGATGCTGTAGACCAGAATGATGGGGTAGAAAGCCATCAGATAGACCAGCATCAGCAGCTTGCCCGCCTTGGCACCGAAGTGCTCCTCCACCACATGGGTGATATCCCCTTCCCGATGGGAGCTGGAGAGCACAAAGCGGCTCAATGCCCGGTGGGAATAATAAGAGAGCGGGAAAGCCAGCAATAAAATAAACAGCAAAATAACCGGAGAATTACTGCCAACCGTAATAGGGAGAAATAACGTACCGGCACCGACAGCAGTGGCATATAGGCCCATGGTCCATACCGAATCGCTTTTCTCCCATTTCAATTTTGAAACAGGGTTACTCTTTTCAGCAATAGAAACACTCATTGCAATATATACCTTATTAGTCTGTCATCATTATTTTTATTGGCCCGAATAACAGGCTGGAGATATGTCGTTGCATATCGCCCTGCACATGAAAAAACAACGCCGCCAGCGGCCAATAGGGCCACCGGAGAGAAATGGAGCTGCCACGCTACCATCGTTGAAATCGCTTTTCGGGTCAAGGTTAATAATTCATGACTGTTTGAATCGGAATGTTTCAAAAGACAACAGGATGTATCACATTCGTCACCCAAAACCAGATTCACGCCTGTTTGATAACATACCGATAAAACCTCATGCTGTTGCCCAACAACACAAATAAGACCAGCGATCAGGCCGATAATATTAACACCTTAAGCTGTGGAATATGAGTTAAATAATACGGCCAACTTTTCTACTAATTGACAGTGATGTCAGCCAATTTATTCAGGGTAAAAGCGCAGGCTATTTCCCACAGCGACAGGGGCGGCACTCTCAACCTGCCGGGCAGTGCGCCACCCGGTTGCGGCCTGCCCGCTTGGCCCGATAGAGCCACTCGTCGGCCCGAGCCAGCGCCTGATTGATCTCCTCCTCCGGCTGCACCAGAGTTGTGCCCAGACTGACCGTGATGGCGACCGGATCGGCAGGCAACGCTTCGACGGCGGCACGGATCTGCTCCGCCATCTGCAGCAAACCGGCTTCATCGGTCCGCGGCAGCAGGATCAGAAACTCCTCGCCGCCGCTGCGCACAAAGAGATCGTCCACCCGCAACAGGGCATCGATACAACTACTGAAGCGCTGCAAGGCCCGATCTCCCTGCTGGTGGCCGTAACGATCGTTGAGCTGCTTGAAGTGATCGATGTCGAGCATGATGAGGCCGCAAGGCGCCTCCCCTGCCCGTAACGGCTGGCAGTGCTCAAAGAAGAACCGGCGGTTGTAGAGGCCGGTCAGCTGGTCGGTCTCGCTCTGATGCTGCAGGCGCTGCTGCAACTCGAACTGGCGGGTGATATTGCGGGTCACCCAGGCCACCGCCCGCTTGCCGTCATAGAGGGATGGCAGAGGGGCAATCTTGCCCTCGAAACGCTGTATCCCTTGCGGCCCGGCGGCAGCATTGATCCCCCCCACCTCGGCTGCTGAGAGCTCATACTCCACCACTCGCACCTGACCGCTCGCCAGCGATTCGGCTACCTGCACCTTGACCCATATGGCCATCTCGGGTGGCAGCACATCGGCCAACTGCTTGCCCGCCAGCGGATTGCCATCGTGATAGGATTGCTGCTCCATGCCGCCGATATATTCCACGTAATAGCCATCTTCACTGAGGATAAAGACGGGATCTGGCAGCTGGGCCATCACTTCATAAAGCTGGGTTACCGAAAGCGCCACGGAGACTCCTGTACTTCAACGTCAAACAGGGGGGAGATATTCTGCCTCAAGAGGACTCACGCGCCCTCATCGGCAGCGCAGAAAAATCTGCGGCCACAGCCAACAATCCTTTACATCTAGCAGCCTGCCAGCCTCTCGGCCACCACAGGTGGCCAGCGCGTTGCAACTCCCGCCACTGCGCTCGCTCACGGCGGCGAAAGCCCCCTCCCCCGGTCGCGCATATCCCATTGTTTCAACTCACAAGTTCATTTACGCTGGCCGTCCTGAGTCCAGTTTTCACCTCATCAGCCATCAGGAACGCCAGCCGCCCGCAACCGCAGGGGCTGAACCACGGAAAAGGAATCGCCAGATGAAAAACGCCATCGTTACTGCCCGCTTCGACGCCATCAGCACCGAAGGGGAACAGCTCACCCTCAAGATCGCCATCAAGGCCCCCGAGCCGGATCCCAAGTCCGCCAGCGGTGACTGGCGCTGCAAGGTGAAGCTGGCAGGGCTGAGCGACAAGACCTTTATCTACGGCATCGACAGCCTGCAGGCCCTGAGCCTCGCCATCAAGTTTGTCGAAACCGAACTGCGCGCCTTCTCCGATGCGGGCTGGCAATTCTATCTGCCCGGCTGCCCCGATCACCCCATCGACATGAGCGCCTGCTACTTCCCAGCGCTCTAGCCCAAGGTCAACTCAGGGAGCATGGGGTGCAGCCCAGCTCCCACAATATCCCTTTCATCGACAACGAGCTCATCATAGGCAAGTGCTGCCCCACAACCCGCAATGCCAAGGGTGCTGTCAGAAAATTTTACAATTAAATCAATAGCATACATCCAAAAACAATTGACAACAACCCCCATTTAATCAACGATTAATTTCCAAATGAACCACTCTGGAGATAGTGGATGAAGCTCTGTTTAACCACAGCATTATTGCTGTGCAGTATTTCAAGTGCCAATGCCAATACTTGCCCATTGAGTAACTGCAACACACTACACGCTGGTGAAGATTACTCTATTAATGCCGATGGAAAGTATTGCATCAATTTCAACAAAGAAAACATCACGGTGGTAAACCTTTCGAGTCGATACATTGAAATAGAAGACAAAAATTCAAATCCAACTGTTATATACCCTGGTGAATTTGTTGATGTCGATACCATATCAACAATCGCAAATTCAACCAAGGTAGTTATCAGCATAGAGCACGATAGCTTTATCGTTATAAGAGATATAAATGAAAGCAAGCGTAACAAGAGAGCGGCACCCGCATTGGTATGGGCAGGCGGCGGGGCCGTTATGGGGGCGATGGGCGTCATTGCCAACAATCCTGATGCCAGCATGAGAGAGATTGCTGCAGGTGCATTTGGTGGTGCCGTTACCGGTAGGTTAAGCCCCATCATGGCAAGTGGTGTCGCAGGCATGATGGCTTCAGGCAGTGCTGGCCTGGCAGCAAGCGGTGGCTGTGCCTCATGTCACTAGTGATGATAATCGTCACATTGATAGCAGCCGTTGTAGCACCCTTTCTTTTAAGCAACAACCTTGCCCATCGAATTGCACTGCTACTAATTTCAAGCGGTTCAATACTATTTAATTATCTCTCGGGTACTTTCTCAGCTTGGATATATTTAATCTTTATTGTATTTACCATTATTTTAAAGGCTAACTATCGAACTACTCTGGTGCGTTGTGATGATGCAATACTAGGTTGCTATATGATTTTCTACATCCAGCCATTAGTCTTGAGGCTAATCTGATACACTCCCTTTAAATGCAGTAGACGAGATAAGCTCACAAAAAAAGAGCGCATATTATGCGCTCTTTTTATTTCAGACCTGTTTGGTAATATTTATCAACCCGTATTACGCATCCCTGCGGCAATGCCGGCGATAGTGACCATCAGCGCCTTGTCCAGCTCGGGGTGCAGGGTCTCCGGGTGGTTGCGGGAGCGGTTGAGCAGCTCGGCCTGCAGCACGTTGAGCGGGTCTGTGTAGGGATTGCGCAGCTTGATGGACTCCTTGATCCAGGGCTGATCCTCCAGCAGATCCCCGCGCGGGCTCAGTTTCAGCACCACCTCGATGGATTCGGCGAGCTCCTGACGCAGCTGTTTGCCAAGGCCCCACAGCTCCTGCGGCACCAGACGGGTGTCGTAGTACTCGGCGAGCCAGACGTCCGCTTTGAGGAACACCATCTCCAGCATCTCGAGGCGAGTGCGGAAGAAGGGCCACTGGGCGCTCATCTCTTCCAGCACGGCCAGCTTGCCGCCATCGATAGCCTGTTGCAGCGCCTTGTGGGCACCGAGCCAGGCCGGCAGCATCAGGCGGTTCTGGGTCCAGGCGAAGATCCACGGAATGGCGCGCAGGCTCTCGACGCCGCCGTTGGGCTTGCGCTTGGAGGGACGGGAGCCGAGCGGCAGCTTGCCGAGCTCCATCTCCGGGGTGGCGGCACGGAAGTAAGGGACGAAGTCCGGATGACCACGCACGATGCTGCGGTAGTGATCGCAGGAGTCGGCGGCCAGCTGTTCCATTACCTCGCGCCAGCACTCTTTCGGCTTGGGCGGCGGCAGCAGGTTCCCTTCCAGCACGGCGCTGGTGTAGAGCTCCAGACTCTTGATCGCCACTTTCGGCAGGCCGAACTTGAAGCGGATCATCTCCCCCTGTTCGGTGGTACGCAGACCGCCGCGCAGGGATCCCGGCGGCTGGGAGAGGATGGCCTGATGGGCAGGCGCACCACCACGACCGACGGTACCGCCACGGCCATGGAACAGGGTGAGGCGGATGTTGTTGGCTTCGGCAAGTCCCACCAGGGATTCCATGGCGGCGTACTGGGCCCAGCCAGCGGCCATCATGCCCGCATCCTTGGCAGAGTCGGAGTAACCGATCATCACGTACTGACGGCCCTGAATGTAGCCGCGATACCAGTCCACCGAGAGCAGGCGCTCCATCACGGCGGTGCCTGCCATCAGGTCATCCTGGGTTTCAAACAACGGGGCGACCGGCATGCGAAACTTGCAACCCGCCTCTTTGAGCAGCAGTTGCACCGACAGCACATCGGACGGCGCACCGGCCATGGAGATGATGTAGATACCGAACGCATCGGGGTCGTGCTCGGCGATAACCTGACAGGTATCCAGCGTCTCGCGCACCTCGGCACTCGGCTCCCAGTCGTGGGGAATGAGCGGGCGGCGAGAATTCAGTTCGTTGAGCAGGAAGGCCTGCTTGTCATCTTCGCTCCACTCGGCGTAGTCACCCAGACCCAGATAGCGGGTCAGCTCGGAGAAGACCAGCCCATGGCGCTCACCATCCTGACGGATATCGAGCTTGACCAGATGAATGCCGAAACAGGCGACCTTGCGCAGCACGTCCAGCAACATGCCATCGGCGATATTGCCCATGCCACAAGCGTGCAATGAGTGGTAGCAGAGCTCCAGCGGCTCGCGCAGCTGGGCGGTGGTCTTGACCAGATCCTGGCTCTCGCTCGCCTGACCCTGTACCTTGGCTGTGAGGTGCTCCTTGGTTTCGCGCAGCGCTTCACGCAGCTCGCGCACCAGCGCACGGTAGGGCTCGGGGTGATCGCCAACGCGAGCACGCACGGCGTCGGTACAGTCAGACATGGAGAGCTCGGAGGTGAGCTCCTTGATGTCTTTGTAGAACAGGCTCACCGCCATCCAGCGGCCCAGCTCCAGCACTTCGGCAGTCACCTTGGCGGTGACGAAGGGGTTGCCGTCGCGGTCACCGCCCATCCAGGAGGTGAACTTGACCGGCGCGGCATCCAGCGGCAGCCGCACACCCAGATGGTGTTGCAGACGCTCGTCCAGATTGCGCATGAATTCGGGGATGGCAGGCCACAGGCTGTTCTCCACCACGGCAAAGCCCCACTTGGCCTCGTCGACCGGAGTCGGGCGCTGTTCGCGGATCTCGTTGGTGTGCCATGCCTGATTGATCAGCTGTTCGATGCGGTTGAGGATCTTGTCCCGCTCGCGAGGCAGCAGGTCGGAGAGCTCCAGCGCCTCGAGGCAGTCGTTGAGCTGTACGTGCTTGTGGATCAGGGTACGACGGGTCACCTCGGTGGGGTGAGCGGTCAGCACCAGATCGATATCCAGCTCGCGCACGGCCGCAATGATGGCCTCTTGTGACAGGTTGGATGCCTTGAGTTTGTCGAACATCTGCTCCAGCGGATCCGGGGTGCAGACCTGCTCTTCACAGCGACGGGAGATGGTGTGGAACTGTTCCGCCACGTTGGCCAGATTAAGGAACTGGCTGAAGGCGCGGGCCACCGGCAGCAGTTCATCATCGCTCAGGGTGCGCAGGGTATCGAGCAGACGTTCCCGGTCTGATTCATTGCCCTTGCGGGAGGACTTGGCCAATTGGCGAATGGTTTCGATCTTGTCGAGAAAGGCCTGACCCTGATGATCCTTGATGGATTTACCCAGCAGCTGACCCAGCATACCTACGTTGGCGCGTAGTGCGGCGTACTTTTCGTTCATTCCACATCCTTATCTTGTTGGTGCCTGACACCCATCCGGGGTGCTAGACGACCTCACTTATTGTTGTGCGATTACAACATATGCTCCGTCATCTTAGGGTGACAATCTACCCAGATTGTCTGCGCAAGGTCAAATAACAGGCCGATTCAGAACATGTATTTCCATCACCACTCCACAACCGGCTTGTTATGTAACTTACTTACAGTTCTTACGCCCCTCTCACCGCCGCCACTACAGGCAAAAACGTCTGATCAGGTGCTGCAACACCGAGGTGGTCGGCTTGACGAAGGAGAGGTCAAGGTACTCGTCAGGCTGGTGCGCCTGGGTGATATGGCCGGGGCCCATCACTATGGTCTGGCAGCCAAGCTGCTGGATAAACGGCGCCTCGGTGCAGTAGTTGACCGACTCGGCGGCGCGACCGCTCGCCTTCTCAGCTTCGCGCACCAGCACAGAGTCGTCGGCGCAGGCATAGGCGGGAATGGGTTCATGCAGATGTTGCAGATGCAGACAGCCCGGCTGGTGGATCTCGATGGGCGACAGCGCCTCTTTGAGCATCCCCATCAGCTCGTCCGGCCCCACCTGCGGGGTGGGTCGCAGGTCGATATGCAGCTCGCAGCAGCCGCAGATGCGGTTCGGGCTGTCACCCCCCTGAATGTAACCCAGGTTCAGGGTTGGCTGCGGCACGGCAAAGCGGTGGTCGGCGTAGCGATCTTTCAGATCCTGCTGCAAGCGCAGCACCTGCCCCATCGCCTTGTGCATGATCTCCATGGCGTTGACACCGTTGGCGGGATCCGAGCTGTGACCGCTCTTGCCGGTAATGCGGATCGCCTCCGACATGTGCCCTTTGTGGGCCACCACCGGCACCAGTCCGGTCGGCTCGCCAATCACGGCGTAGTCGGGTTTGAGCTCGGCCGCCGCGGCGATGGCGCGGGCCCCCGCCATGGTGGTCTCTTCGTCGGCAGTGGCGAGAATGCGCAGCGGCTTGGTCAGCTTGGTGAGGTCAATATCTTTGAGCGCCTCCACGATAAAGGCGAAGAAGCCCTTCATGTCGATGGTGCCGAGGCCATAGAGACGATTGCCCTCTTCGGTCACCTTGAAGGGATCCTTGCTCCAACCCCCCTCATCGAACGGCACCGTATCTGTGTGACCCGCCAGCAGCAGACCGCCCTCCCCCTGACCCATCGTCGCCACCAGATTGAATTTGCCCGGCAGATCGGGGAGCGCCGTCACCTCGCACTGAAAACCGAGCTGACCGAACCAGTCGGCCAGCAGCCGGATCACCGCCTCATTGCTCTGATCCCACTTGGGATCCGTGCTGCTGATAGAGGGAATCGCAATAATATTCTTATAAAGTGAAAAAAAATCCAGATTGGCCATCAGCTCCTCCTTGCGTCCCCGGAATGTTTCTGTTAGAAAATACAAATGCAAAGTGAGTGCATGAATATTCTGTAATTTTACCTGAATATCTGGCTCATCAACAAAGGCTTCTAGTTGTAAGGGAAAGTTAATGTTCTGTCACCTGATCTATAACCGACGACACACACCCGCCTGAATTGCCCCTCCGCACTTGTGCAAAGGGGCGCTCGAACACCCTTGTGCACTGCAGCGTCATGCTGTGAATCTCGAACTCTGACTTGGAATATTCAACATGCTTAACACCGTTATCGTCGGTGCCAGTGGCTACGCGGGAGCCGAACTGGCCGCACTGGTACAGAACCACCCACAACTCAAGCTGTTCGGCCTCTATGTCTCCGCCGGCAGTCAGGATGCCCACAAGCGCTTCTCTTCCCTGCATCCCCAGTGGGTCGGCGCCCTCGATCAGCCGCTGCTGCCGCTGGACGACGACTGCATGACCCGGATCCTGACCCAGGCCGATCTGGTACTGCTGGCCACCGCCCACGAGGTGAGCGCCACGCTTGCCCCCAAGTTTCTCGCCAAGGGGCTGCCGGTGTTCGATCTCTCCGGCGCCTTCCGGGTCAAGGATCAGGGCTTTTACGACAGCTTCTACGGCTTCACCCACGACAGCGAACAGTGGCTGGATCAGGCCGTCTATGGCCTGGCCGAGTGGAACGCCGATGCCATCGCCACCGCCCAGCTGATTGCGGTGCCGGGTTGCTACCCGACCGCATCGCTGTGCGCCCTCAAGCCGCTGCAGCAAGATGGCCTGATTGCCAAGGGGTGGCAGCCCATCATCAACGCTGTCTCCGGGGTTTCCGGCGCCGGGCGCAAGGCAGCCATCAACACCAGCTTCTGCGAAGTGAGCCTCAATCCCTACGGCACCTTCAATCACAGACACCAGCCGGAGATCAGCCACCACCTCGGCAAGGAGGTGCTGTTCCAGCCCCACCTCGGCAACTATGTGCGCGGCATTCTGGCCACCATCTATGTGCAGCTGGCGGACGGCGTGACGCCGACCCAGGTGGATCAGGCCTTCCTCAAGGCTTACGAAGGCAAGCCGCTGGTGCGCCTCACCGGCCAGATGCCCTCTATTCGCGGTGTGGCAAACACCCCTTACTGCGATATCGCCTGGCAACAGCAGGGCAACATGCTGGTGGTGGTATCCGCCATCGACAACCTGCTCAAGGGCGCCGCCTCCCAGGCCATGCAGTGCATAAATATCAAATTCGGATTTGAACCGGCCACCGGCCTGATTTAAGGACTCAAGGAAGGATTGCAACGATGAACAAGCAGACTCTGGTAATCAAGCTGGGCGGTGCCCTTATCGAGAACGACGAGGCGCTGACCGCCCTGTTCGCCACCCTCAAAACCTTTCTCGACGATCAGCACCGCCCGCTGGTGCTGGTACACGGCGGTGGCTGTCTGGTGGATGACCTGCTCAAGGGGCTGGGTCTCACCTCTACCAAGAAGAATGGCCTGCGGGTGACCCCGTTCGAGCAGATCCCCTTTATTGCCGGAGCGCTGGCGGGCACTGCCAACAAACAGATGATGGCCAAGGCAATCGCCACCGGCATTCCGGCTGTGGGGCTCTGTCTGGCAGATGGTGGCCTGTGTCAGGTGACCCAGCTCGACCCGGATCTCGGCGCGGTCGGCGAGTGCAAGCCGGGCAATCCGGCACTGGTGGCAGGCATCCTCGGTCAGGGCTTCCTGCCGGTGGTGAGCTCCATCGGCATCACAGCCGAGGGGCAGCTGATGAACGTCAACGCGGATCAGGCGGCCACCGCCATTGCCGAGGCGCTCGGTGCCGATCTGGTGATGCTCTCCGATGTGAGCGGCATCCTCGATGGCAAGGGCAAGCTGGTGCCCCAGCTCGACAAGCTGACCGCACTGGATCTGATGGAGAAAGGGGTGATCCGCGATGGCATGGCGGTCAAGGTAGAAGCGGCCCTGCACGCCGCCCAGACCCTCGGCAAGCCGGTCTGTGTCGCCAGCTGGCGTTACCCGGATCAGCTGCTCAAGCTGCTGGCTGGCGGCGCGGTCGGCACTCTGGTCAAGATTGCCGATGGCAATCAGGTAGCCCTCTAATCCTCACCGGAACAAGGAACATCCGATGCAACATCTTCTGAAAGACAGTGATCTGAACAAAGCCCAGATTGAAGCGCTGATTGCGCTGGGCAAAGCAGTGAAAGCCGACCCGAAGAAGTACAGCCAGGCGCTGGCCGGCAAGAGCGTGGTCACCCTGTTCGAGAAGCCCTCCCTGCGCACCCGGGTCACCTTCGACATCGGCATCGCCAAACTGGGCGGCCACAGCGTCTATCTGGATCAGCAGAACGGCGCGCTGGGCAAGCGGGAGTCGGTGAAAGATTTCGCCGCCAACCTGTCGCGCTGGTGTGATGCCATCGTCGCCCGGGTGTTCGATCACCAGACCCTGGTCGAGCTGGCAGCGCACGGCACAGTGCCGGTGGTGAACAGCCTGTGCAACCTCTACCACCCCTGTCAGGGGCTGGCCGACTTTATGACCATTGCCGAGCACTACGACGACCTGTCGAAGGTGAAGCTTGCCTACCTCGGTGATGGCAACAACGTCAGCCACTCTCTGCTGCTGCTGGGGGCGACCCTGGGCACCGACGTCACCCTGATCTGCCCGAAAGGCCACGGCCCGGATACCCAGATCTTCCTGCAGGCGCAGGCACTGGCGGCCAAGTCGGGAGCGACCATCCACATCAGCGATGACGTGGCAGATATCGAAGGGTTCGACGTGGCCTACACAGATACCTGGGTCTCCATGGGTGACAACACCCCGATGGAGCAGGTCAAAGACCTCTTTATGCCTTACCAGATCAACCAGGCCCTGCTCGACCGCACCGGCATCCAGCATGTGCTGCACTGCCAACCGGCGCACCGGGAGCTGGAGATCACTTCGCAGGTGATGGATGGCCCCGCCTCCCTCATCATGGACGAGGCCGAAAACCGGATGCATATCCAGAACGCCGTGTTGCTGACCCTTCTCGGCGGCAAGTAACGCGGCACTCAACCTGAATCACGACCCTTTTATTGAATCATCATCGAATCATCACGGAGAGAAGTAACATGAGCGGAATCAACAAGATCGTACTGGCTTACTCGGGTGGACTGGATACCTCGGCCATCATTCCCTGGCTGAAAGAGCACTATGACGCCGAAATCATTGCCTTCGTGGCCGACGTCGGTCAGGAGCGCGACGATCTGGAAGGGATCGAGCAGAAGGCCATCGCCTCCGGTGCCACCAAGTGCATCATCAAGGATCTGCGGGAAGAGTTCGTCAAAGAGTACGTCTACCCGACCCTGAAGACCGGCGCCGTCTATGAAGGCACCTATCTGCTGGGCACCTCCATGGCCCGTCCGGTGATCGCCAAGGCGATGGTCGAAGCGGCACTGGCGGAAGGGGCTGATGCTATCTCCCACGGTTGCACCGGCAAGGGCAACGATCAGGTGCGTTTCGAAGGTGCGGTCGCCGCGCTGGCACCCCAGCTGAAAGTGATCGCCCCGTGGCGGATCTGGGACATGCGCTCCCGGGAAGATCTGCTCTCCTATCTGGAGACCCGCAACATCCCCTGCAAGGCGACCCTGAAGAAGATCTACAGCCGCGACGCCAACGCCTGGCACATCTCCACCGAGGGTGGCGAGCTGGAGAGCACCTGGAACGAGCCCTCCGAAGCGGTCTGGCAGTGGACCGTACCGGCTGAGCAGGCACCGGATCAGCCGGAGTACGTCAAGCTGACCGTGGCGCAGGGTGAAGTGGTGGCCGTTGACGATCAGCCGCTCAGCCCGCACCAGATCCTGATGACCCTGAACGAGCGTGCCGGCAAGCACGGCGTGGGCCGCATCGACATCACCGAAAACCGGATGGTAGGGATGAAGTCCCGCGGCTGCTACGAGACCCCGGGCGGTACCGTGATGGTCGCCGCGCTGCGCGCCGTGGAAGAGCTGGTACTGGATCGCCCGACCCGCGCCTGGCGGGAGAAGCTGGGTGCCGAGTTCTCCCATCTGGTCTATGACGGCCGCTGGTTCACCCCGCTGTGCAAGGCGATCCTCGCCTCGGCCAACGCCATCGCCGAAGACCTGGACGGTGAAGTGGTGCTGAAGATGTACAAGGGTCAGGTCACCGCGGTGCAGAAGAAGTCGCCGAACAGCCTCTACTCCGAAGATTTCGCCACCTTCGGCGCCGACGAAGTGTATGACCAGAGCCATGCCGAAGGCTTTATCCGTCTCTACACCCTGGCCAGCCGGATCCGCGCCATGAAGGAGCAGCATCAGGCCATCGGTGGCGATCACACCCACGGCTAAGCAAGCGAGATAACCCGTTGATTCCGTTGAGGGGGCATGGCCCCCTCTTCTATAGGCCGAGGGCATGGCCCCTGACCCATCATCGGCGGGTGTGACAAGAGCGGCAGCGCCCGGGCCACTTCTGTGAGATAACAGGCTCGCAGAAAAACAGGGCACGATTTCAAGCTCGGTGGCCAGGGCGCCGCCGACAACGCATTCAAGGAGAGCAGTATGGCACTTTGGGGTGGACGCTTCAGTCAGGGAGCCGATAGCCGGTTCAAGCAGTTCAACGATTCGCTGCGGTTCGATTACCGGCTGGCGGAGCAGGATATTCAGGGCTCCATGGCCTGGGCCAAAGCGCTGGTGAAGGTGGGGGTGTTGACCGCCGATGAGCAGGGCAAACTGCAACAGGCGATGGAGGTGCTGCTCGCCTCGGTGCAGCAGGATCCCCAGCAGATCCTGAGCTCGGATGCCGAAGATATCCACTCCTGGGTCGAGAGCCAGCTGATTGCCGCCGTCGGCGATCTCGGCAAAAAGCTGCACACCGGCCGCTCTCGCAACGATCAGGTCGCCACCGACCTGAAACTCTGGTGCAAGGCCCAGGGCGAGCTGCTGCTCGGATCCATCACCGCCCTGCAGCAGGGGCTGGTCGCCTCCGCCCGTGCCAATCAGGCGGCCGTGTTGCCCGGTTACACCCACCTGCAGCGGGCCCAGCCGGTCACCTACGCCCACTGGGCACTGGCCTATGTGGAGATGCTGGAGCGGGATTACTCCCGGCTGCAGGATGCGCTCAAGCGCTTCGACACCAGCCCGCTCGGCTGCGGCGCGCTGGCGGGCACCGCCTATGCCATCGACCGCGAAGCGCTGGCGCTGGACATGGGCTTTAGCGGCGCCACCCGCAACAGTCTGGACTCGGTCTCCGATCGGGATCACGTGGTGGAGCTGATGCACGTGGCGTCCCTCTCCATGACCCACCTGTCGCGCTTTGCTGAAGATCTCATCTTCTACAACACCGGCGAGGCGGGCTTTGTCGAGCTCTCCGATGCGGTCACTTCCGGCTCGTCGCTGATGCCGCAGAAGAAGAACCCGGATGCGCTCGAGCTTATTCGTGGCAAGACCGGCCGGGTGGTCGGCGCCCAGATGGGCATGCTGATGAGCCTCAAGGCGCTGCCGCTGGCCTACAACAAGGACATGCAGGAAGACAAAGAGGGACTGTTCGATGCCCTCGACACCTGGCACGACTGCCTCGACATGGCGGCGCTGGTGCTCATCGATCTGAAGGTCAATGGCGAGCGCACCATGGCGGCGGCCCAGGGCGGCTACGCCAACGCCACCGAGCTGGCGGACTATCTGGTTGCCAAGGGGATTCCGTTCCGTGAAGCGCACCATATCGTCGGCGAAACCGTGGTCTTTGCCATCAGCGTGGGCCGCCCGCTGGAGGAGCTCTCCATCGGCGAGTTCCAGCGCTTCAGCCCGGTGATCGAGTTCGACGTCTACCCCAATCTGGAGCTGGAAGCGACCCTCGCCAAACGGGTTGCCAAAGGCGGCGTCGCCCGCGAGCAGGTAGAAGCGGCCCTCACTGCTGCCGAAACATGTCTGGCGCAACGCACTTAAATTCGGGCATATCTGAAAGTGAGGAGGGGGAGCGATAGCTCCCCTTATTTACGACTTCTTTAGTTCTACTGAATTAGCAGGACGTACCGATGTAAAAAAAGCCCCAATATTATGTATTGCGATTGTGTTTCCACACGCTGGACAATTGGCAGTGTATTCACACCGAACAGCGAGAAGTCCATTTGAATAGCCATTGAAATGGTTACCACACTTTTTGCAATACATAGGTGTAACTGACGGCATATTTGATTCTCCACGAATAGAAAGATATGAATTCCTCTCTTCTATGGATATGAAACGGGTGGGCTATTCCTAGGAAATAGCCATAGTCACGCTTTGCATCACATCCACACGAATACGCTACCAGATTATTTATTGACAGGCTCGTCATCTACTGAAGTCGATACTGCTCAGGCATTTCACGCACAGGCATTGAGCAGTTTACCCACCCCCTCCCCCTTGCCATTGGGCAGGGTCTGTTTAAAGGTGCCGAGCAGTTGATCGAGATTGAGATGGCTGGCGCCAAGGGTGCCCTTGAGGGTATCGAGTTCACTTTGCAGCACATCGAGGCGGGTACTCTGGGTGCCGCTCGCCAGCTGGTTGCGGGCGCTATCGATGGAGGCTGGGAGTGACGGACCGCTATTTTCCTGCCCCAGAGTCTGCATCAGTTCCCCCATAAAGTGGTTGATGGCAGCGCGGTTCTGCTCGCTGTCGGCATCCTTGACCCCCAGCCGCTGGAACAAGCTCTGGACGGTCGGAGCGAGGCGATCTTCCTGCACGGTTTGCTGCACAGACTCAGGTTTGGCACTGCTGCCGAGCAGCTGACTGCCCAGCTTGAGGGCGATAGAGGCAAGGGGAAGCAGGTTGCTGATCATGATAACTCTCCGCGACAACGACCCTTGATGGTGTTGCCAAGAGATGTGCATAAGCGGGGCCAGCACGGCGATAAAACGCACTGCACCGGCTAATCCCTTGAATGGCTGATCTATTTATTCAACCAGCACGCAGGAGATGGCCGAGCGCAAAGGGGTGTCAGGCGGCCAGTAGCTGCCGCCACGGGCGGTAGTGGCAATATGGTGGCAAAGCGTTTTGCCGCCCACCCGAGCCGCGACCTCTTCCTTTCACACCCTGATCGCCAACTCTTTGAGCCACTTGCGCTGCTGATGGCACCAACAGAGTAAAACCTGACAAAAGCACCGCAGCGATCAGGCACCGAATAACGACCTGCGGGCTTACTAATCGAGCGGTGATCCGCCCACAAGGCGTGACCAATAGAAATGAAAAGAGGCTCCAAAGAGCTAATGCCGATCAGTTAAGGATCCATTGACCGATCCTTCTGTTGTGTGAAAATCCGAAACCTGTTGATTGGTTTCGGATTTTTTATGCGTATCG
>NZ_JBFODV010000249.1:0-16407 GCF_040908495.1 Aeromonas sp. R1-1
GGTGGTGGTTGATCACCACCACCTGGGCATCCATGGCGCGGCGTCGGGCCACCACCAGATGGCAATCGTCGTAATAGGGGCAGTCGCGACCGAGACAGTTGTCGTTGGTGCTGGTGACGTGGGCAAGGATCTCGGCGTTCTCCTGCAATCCCGGAATATCCCCCACATCGCCGTTATCGGTGGCGGTGGACCAGGATTTGACCTTCACCAGATCGTTCAGGATTTCAGGCTTTTGCAGATGGGATTCACTCAAGAGCCGATTCATCCGCTCGATGCAGAGATAGTTGCTGCGCCCCTTGAGCAAGGCCACCGGCGGGGTGTAGGAGAGCGCCCCTGTGATGGTCGGGAGATCCCGATAGAAGAGCTGCTCCTGCAGGTTCTTGGAGCCGGTGCTGATCACCACCCGCTTGCCGGATTCCAGCGCAGGTACCAGATAGGCGTAGGTCTTGCCGGTACCGGTCCCCGCCTCCACCAGCAGACGGCCACCACTTTTGATGGCGCGTGCGACCGCTTCAGCCATCTCCAGTTGGGGAGCGCGGGCTTTGAAACCGTCGATATGGCTGGCCAGAGGGCCATCTGGCTTGAACAGGGTCTGGATGGTCAAAAGGGCGTCCCGCAACAAAAGCGGTCATTATGCCAAAAGCGCGGCAAAAGCGGGACAGATAATCTGCCTAGACGAAGAGATCGATCTGATGCTCGGGATCCGGCTTGTGATCACCCTCCTCCGACTTGGGCTGATCACGCTTGGCGGGCGTGCTATACGCCTGCTGGCGCTGCTGGGAGTCACTGTTGTCAGTGCTGGTCTTGCGCAGCTGGTGCTTTTTGCTGATCTGGTTCACTTCCCGCTTGATCTCTTCGCTGCCGGGCGCAGCGGGCGCCCGGGGCAAAATGGGGAACAACAGGTCCTGGCTGGGCATGATGGCGACTCCTGCAAGGGTTATTGTCTAGTTATCGACCAGAAAACCGTTTTCGCCACTTTAATCGATCAAATCACAATTTCGGGTTGCATTTTCTGTCAAGGCAGGTAGTTTAAATCAGGCGTCAATTACGACATCTTATTTTGTAAAGGATTGATTACATGAAGTTCACCACCCTGAAGACTCATCACCACCATCATCATCCCGACTAGTCTTTCAGGAGGTTGACTGCTGGAAGACACTTAACTGGTGACTTCCAAAAGGACCGCAAGATTCATAAACCCTCGGAAGCACCCACTTCCGAGGGTTTTTTCGTTTTTGACTAGAAGGAAATCGAGCAATGGAAACACAACGTCTGCGTATCGCCATGCAAAAGTCCGGTCGTCTGAGCCAGGACTCCCAAGCCCTGTTCAAGAGCTGTGGCCTCAAGATCAACCTGCGCGAGCAGCGCCTTATCGCCCATGTCGAGAACATGCCCATCGATATCCTGCGGGTGCGTGATGATGACATCCCGGGTCTGGTGATGGAAGGGGTGGTCGACCTTGGCATCATCGGCGAAAACGTTCTGGAAGAGGTGCAGCTTATTCGCGCCTCACAGGGCCTGCCATTCGAGGTCAAAACCCTCAAGCAGCTGGACTTTGGTGGCTGCCGCCTCTCGCTGGCGGTGCCGGAAGATGTGACCTATACAGGGCCAGAGAGCCTGGCCGGCAAGCGCATCGCCACCTCCTACCCCGGGCTGCTCAAGCGCTTCTTTGACGACAAGGGGCTCGGCTTCAAGAGCGTGATGCTGGGCGGCTCGGTGGAAGTGGCACCCCGTGCGGGTCTGGCCGATGCCATCTGCGATCTGGTCTCCACCGGCGCGACCCTGGAAGCCAATGGCCTGAAAGAGGTGGAGGTGATCTACCGCTCCAAGGCGGTGCTGGTACAGGCCCCAAACCCCTTGTCCGATGCCAAGCAGAAGCTCATCGACAAACTGCTGCCCCGCATTCAGGGGATGCAGCAGGCCCGCGAGAGCAAATACATCATGCTGCACGCCCCCAAAGACAAGCTCGATGCAATCACCGATCTGCTGCCGGGTGCCGAGCGCCCCACCATCATGCAACTGGCCGGTGACACCAATCAGGTGGCGCTGCACGTCGTCTCCAGCGAGACCCTGTTCTGGGAGACCATGGAGCAGCTCAAGGCCCTCGGTGCCAGCTCCATTCTGGTGCTGCCCATCGAAAAAATGATGGAATAAGGAAGGGACATCATGCAGACCCTGATCTGGAAGACCCTCTCCCCCGCCCAGCAAGCCGACGTGCTGACCCGACCGGCCTTGAGTGACGAGGCCGATATCGGCCTCGTGGTGCGGGATATCATCGCCGCGGTACGCAGCCGTGGCGACGAGGCCTTGCGCGAGCTGAGCTTGCGCTTCGAGCGCGCCCCCCGTGAACAGTTGCGCGTCAGCGAGGCCGAGATTGAAGCCGCCTGTGCGCGGCTGGATGATGAGATAAAAAGCGCCATCGAAGCGGCCATTGCCAATATTCGCACCTTCCACGCTGCGCAAGTGCAGCCGGTGGTGCGAGTCGAGACCCAGCCCGGGGTGGTGTGCGAGCTGCGTACCCAGCCCATCAGTCGGGTCGGCCTCTATGTGCCGGGGGGCAGCGCGCCGCTCCCCTCCACCGTGATGATGCTGGCTATTCCGGCGGCTATCGCCGGTTGCCGTGAAGTGGTGCTCTGCACCCCGTCTCCGGCCAGCGACGAGATCCTGTTTGCCGCCCGCGCCTGCGGGGTCGAGAAGGTGTTCGCCATCGGCGGCGCCCAGGCCATCGCCGCCATGGCGTACGGCACAGAAAGCATTCCCAAGGTGGACAAGATCTTCGGCCCGGGCAACGCCTATGTGACCGAAGCCAAGGGGCAGGTATCCCGCGACTGGCGCGGCGCCGCCATCGATATGCCCGCCGGCCCCTCCGAGGTGCTGGTGATTGCCGACGAGAGCGCCAATCCGGCCTTCGTGGCGGCGGATCTGCTCTCCCAGGCCGAGCACGGCCCCGACAGCCAGGTGGTGCTGGTGACTACCTCGCCCCTGCTAGCCGATGCCATCGCTGGCGAAATCAAGAGCCAGTTGGCCAAGCTGAGCCGCCGCGAGATCGCCGCCCAGGCGCTCGGCAGCAGCTTGGTGATCCTCTGTGACGATCTGGCCGAGGCGTGTGCCATCTCCAACGCCTACGCGCCGGAGCACCTGATTGTGCAGACCCGCGCCCCACGCGAGCTGCTGGACCAGCTTGAGAATGCTGGCTCCATCTTTCTGGGAGCATGGACCCCCGAGTCGGTCGGCGATTACGCCAGCGGCACCAACCACACCCTGCCTACCTATGGCTATGCCCGCACCTGTTCCAGCCTTGGCCTTGCGGATTATCAGCGCCGCTACACGGTGCAGGAGCTGAGCGCCGAAGGTATTCGCGACCTTGGCCCCATTGTCGAGCGCATCGCAGAGGCCGAAGGGCTAGATGGCCACAAAAATGCCGTCACCCTCAGGTTGAACGCCCTGGCCGCCGCGCCCCAACCAACAGCACAGCAGAAGGATTTGTCATGAGCATTGCCAATCTGGCGCGCCGCGTGGTGCGGGCCCTCACCCCTTATCAATCCGCCCGCCGCATCGGCGGCAAGGGCCACGTCTGGCTCAACGCCAACGAGGCGCCGCAGGCCTATCCCTTCACCATCGAGGGGAGCCGCCTCAACCGCTACCCCGAGTGCCAACCGGCCGAGGTGGTGAACGGCTATGCCGCCTACGCCGGGGTCAATCCCGATCAGGTGCTGGTGAGCCGCGGCGCCGATGAGGCCATCGAGCTCTTGATCCGCACCTTCTGCGAAGCGGGTGAAGATCAGATCCTTATCTGCCCACCCACCTACGGCATGTACGCCATCAGCGCCGAGACCTGTGGGGTCGGTATCGTCGAGCAGCCGCTGACCGCCAGCCACCAGCCCGACTGGCCCGCCATCGCCGATCGCCTCAGCGATGTGAAACTGGTGTTTCTCTGCTCCCCCAACAACCCCACCGGGGATCTGGTGGGGCGCGATGGCCTTATCGCCCTGCTGGAGAAGGCGCGGGATCGCGCCATCGTGGTGGTGGACGAGGCCTATATCGAGTTCTGCCCCGAGGCGTCCGTGGTGGACCTGCTGGCCCGCTTCCCCAATCTGGTGGTGACCCGCACCCTCTCCAAGGCTTTTGCCCTGGCGGGGATCCGCTGCGGCTTTACGCTGGCAAGCCTCGAGGTGATCGCCATGCTGGCCAAGGTGATCGCCCCCTATCCCATCCCCGAGCCCATCGCCCAGATCGCGGCGCAGGCCCTCTCCCCCATGGGACTGGAGCTGATGCGCGAGCGAGTGGCAGAGCTCAACAAGCAAAAAGCCGCCTTCAAGGCAGAGCTGGCAAAGCTTGCCTGCGTAAGGGAAGTGTTCGAGGACAAGGGCAACTTCGTGCTGGTGCGCTTTGTGGATGGCGCCACCGTCTTTGCCGCCATGAAGGCCGCCGGCATCATACTGCGGGATTTCTCGACCAAACCCGGCTTGGATAACAGCATTCGCGTCACCATCGGCTATCAGGGCGAGATGGATGCCGTGCTGGCGGTACTGCGTGATATGCCCTCTCCCACTTTGTAAGACAAGGATGTAGCGATGAAGACCCCGTTTTTGTTTATCGACCGCGACGGCACCCTGATTGAAGAGCCGGTGACCGACAAGCAGGTGGATAGCCTCGCCAAGCTGCGCTTCGAGCCCATGGTCATTCCGGTGCTGCGCGAGTTGCAGGCCGCCGGCTACGTGCTGGTGATGGTGACCAATCAGGATGGGCTGGGCACCGCCAGCCTGCCGCTGGAGAACTTCCAGCCACCCCACGACCTGATGATGCACCTGTTTGAATCGCAAGGGGTGAAGTGGGAACAGGTGCTGATCTGCCCCCACTTCCCCACCGACGGCTGCAGCTGCCGCAAGCCTCACCTTGGGCTGGTAAAGGATTATCTCGCCTCCGGTCGCATCGACTTTGCCAACTCCTTCGTGATTGGCGATCGCCAGACCGATCTACAACTGGCCGAGAACATGGGCATTGGCGGTATTCGCTACCACCCGCAGGATCACGACTGGCTCGCCATCCGTGATCAGCTGTTGTCCAAGGGGCGCGTAGCCTCGGTGGAACGCTACACCAAGGAAACCCGTATTCAGGTGGCCCTAGATTTGGACAAGAGCGGCGGCAACCAGATCGCCACCGGCATCGGCTTCTTTGATCACATGCTGGATCAGATTGCGACCCACGCCGGTTTCCAGCTCAAGCTGAACGTCAGCGGCGATCTGCATATCGACGATCACCACACGGTGGAAGACGTCGGACTGGCGCTGGGTCAGGCGCTGCGTCAGGCCCTTGGCAACAAGCGCGGTATCGGCCGCTTCGGCTTTGTGCTGGCGATGGACGAGGTGCAGGCAGTGATCGATGCGCGTCCGCTGACCGAGCAGGAAGTGAGCACAGCACTGGACTTGAGCGGTCGCCCCTACTTCTTGTTTGACTGCCCGAGCGGCTTTGGCCGCGACAAGGTGGGCGAGATGGCCACCGAGATGGTGCCCCACTTCTTCCGCTCGCTGTCGGACGCCATGGCCATCACATTGCAGATGAAGGTGGGCAGCGGCAACACCCACCATCAGGTGGAGGCACTGTTCAAAGGCTTTGGCCGCGCCCTGCGTCAGGCCATCCGGGTGGAAGGGAGCGAGCTTCCCTCCAGCAAGGGAGTGCTGTGATGGATGTGAGCAAGCAGAAGCTGGTCATTATCGATACCGGCTGCGCCAATCTGGCCTCGGTCAGGATGGCGTTCGAGCGCCTCGGCGTACAGCCGCTGGTCTCAAGCCAGGCCGCCGATATCGAGCAGGCGGACAAGCTGATCCTGCCCGGTGTCGGCACTGCGGTGGCCGCCATGAAAAACCTCAATGAACGGGGGCTGGTGCCCCTTATTCGCGCCGCCAAGCAGCCGCTGCTGGGTTTTTGCCTCGGTATGCAGATGCTGGCGGAGGCCTCCGAAGAGAGCATGGGTACGGATGACTCGTCAGAGCAGCTTATCGACTGCCTCGGCATAGTGCCGGGCAAGATCCGGCTGATGGAAGTGGGCAATCTGCGCCTGCCCCACATGGGCTGGAACCAGATTGAGCATGACGAAACCCATCCTCTGCTCAAGGGGATCCCGAGCGGCAGCTACTTCTACTTCGTGCACTCCTACGCGCTGGAGGTGACAGAAGCGACGCTGGCGACCTGCGACTATGGCCAGCCGTTTACCGCCATCGTCGGTGGGGTTGCAGAGCACAGCAACTTCTTCGGCGCCCAATTCCACCCGGAGCGCTCAGGCGCAGCCGGTGCCCGTTTGCTGCAAAATTTTCTGGAGCTTTGAATGATCATTCCCGCAATTGACCTTATCAATGGTCAGGTAGTTCGCCTCTATCAGGGCGACTACGGCCAGAAGACCGAATACAGCAGCAGCCCGCAGGCCCGCTTCGACGAATATGTCTCCCAGGGGGCGGTGCAACTCCATCTGGTGGACCTGGACGGTGCCAAGGATGCCAAGGCGCGCCAGCTGCCCCTGCTGACCCAACTGCTGTCGGCCACCGAAGCACCGGTGCAGGTCGGCGGAGGCGTGCGTACCGAGCAGGATGTGGCAGATCTGCTGGCCGCCGGTGCCAGCCGGGTGGTGATTGGCTCCACCGCCGTCAAATCCCCGGATCTGGTGGCGAGCTGGATGGAGAAATATGGCCCCGAGCAGATCGTGCTGGCGCTGGACGTCAATATCGATGAGCAGGGCAATCGCCATATCGCGGTGGCAGGCTGGCAGGAGAACAGCGGCGTGACCATCGAGGCGCTGATCGAGCGCTTCCTCCCCGCCGGGCTCAAGCATGTGCTCTGCACCGACATCAGCCGTGACGGCACCCTGGCTGGCACCAACGTCGAGCTTTATCGTGATCTCTGCGCCCGCTACCCGAGCGTCGCCTTTCAGGCCTCCGGCGGCATTGGCGGCATCGCGGATATCGAGGCGCTCAAGGGCTCCGGCGTCAAGGGGATCATCCTTGGCCGCGCTCTGCTGGAGGGCAAATTCTCGGTGGGTGACGCCATCGCCTGCTGGCAAGCTCCCGCTGCCGACACCACAGGAGGCAACTGATGCTGGCAAGACGCATTATCCCCTGCCTAGACGTGAAGGATGGCGTGGTGGTCAAAGGGGTGCAGTTTCGCAACCACGAGGTGATGGGCGGCATTGTCGAGCTGGCGCGCCGCTACGCCGAGGAAGGCGCTGACGAGCTGGTGTTCTATGACATCACCGCCTCCAGCGATGCCCGGGTAGTGGACAAGAGCTGGGTGAGCCGGGTGGCGGAGGTGATAGATATCCCCTTCTGCGTCGCCGGTGGCATCAAAAGCGTGGAGGATGCCCGCCAGATCCTCGAATTTGGCGCCGACAAGGTCTCCATCAACTCTCCGGCCCTTGCCGACCCGACCCTGATCAGCCGATTGGCCGAGCGCTTTGGCGTGCAGTGCGTGGTGGTGGGCATTGACTCCTACTTTGACGCCGAAACGGGCCACTATCAGGTCAAACAGTTTACCGGTGACGAGAGTCGCACCCGCACCACCGCCTGGCACACTCTCGACTGGGTGCAGGAGGTGCAAAAACGCGGCGCGGGTGAAATCGTGCTGAACGTGATGAATCAGGACGGCATGCGTCAGGGTTATGATCTCGACCAGCTCAAGCTGGTGCGCAGCGTCTGCAAGGTGCCGCTGATTGCCTCCGGCGGCGCCGGAGCCATGGCACACTTTCGCGATGCCTTCACCCTCGCCGATGTGGACGGGGCGCTGGCCGCCTCTGTGTTCCACAAGGGCCTTATCCCCATTTCCGAATTGAAACGCTGGCTGAAAACCGAAGGAGTCGCCATCCGTGAATAACTTCTCTGATAACACACAAACAACCGCCAGCACGCGCCCCCTTGCCGAGCAGCTCGACTGGGAAAAGTGTGATGGCATGATCCCCGCCATCGTCCAGCATGCCGCTAGCGGCGAGGTGCTGATGCAGGGCTTTATGACCCGTGAAGCGCTGGAAAAGACCCAGACTACCGGTCAGGTCACCTTCTTTAGCCGCAGCAAACAGCGGCTCTGGACCAAGGGTGAAAGCTCGGGCAATGTGCTCCAACTCGTGGCCATCAGCACCGACTGCGATCAGGACTCCCTGCTGATTGCCGCCAACCCCGTCGGCCCCACCTGCCACAAAGGGACAACCTCCTGCTTCCATGGTCACCCGCTGCCACCCCTCGGTTTTCTGGCAGAGCTGGAGCAGGTGCTGGCCGCCCGCAAAGGGGCCGATCCGGCCACCAGCTACACCGCCAGCCTCTACGGCAAAGGGACCAAGCGTATCGCCCAGAAGGTTGGTGAGGAAGGTGTCGAAGTGGCGCTGGCCGCCATGGCCAAGGATCGGGAGGAGCTCATTAACGAATCCGCCGATCTGCTCTATCACCTGACCGTACTGCTGCAAAACGAAGGGTTGGGATTACAGGATGTCGTTCAGCGGCTTTATGAGCGGCATAATAAATAAGTTGATAATAAAGCCGGGATCTCCCGGCTTTATTTAAGATGGACAGCCAACTCTACTAAATTTTTATATGTTATTAGATGAAGCTCCAATTGCGACAACTCTTTTTCTGCCAAAATTGAATTCTCCTCTATAGTTAACTCCCGAACCCTATTAGAAAATTCTTTCATCAATTTTATAAGTGAGGTCGAGTGATTATAACTTGAGTTTGGTCTTAACATGTTTTGGTATGAAGCAGATAAAATATGCCTTAAAGAAATAGTATACTCTTTATCTTCAAAGTGATTTGTATACAACCCATCATTTATTATTTTAATCTGTTCACCCATAGAACTTTTTACCTTTATCAGGCATGAGAAATTTTGGTCCTCATACTCATTTATTAGGTCAGTAAACCCTTTTACTTTTGGAATGCCATGTGCTGTAGACATTTTACCATCTGCTACAGCGCGATAATCTCCATTGTTTTTCTCGCATAGAGAGAACAGGTAAACAAGAAAAATCAGATTTAATGTGCGACCTTGGTAATTTACGATGGACGCGATCGTTCGATCCAACACTTGCTCTGTTTTTCTTAAGCTCAATGAAAAATGATCACAAACAGCAGTTAATACATTTACCAACGCTTTGCTATTAGTGATCTCAGGCCATACATTGATATACTCAAAATGCAATTTTTTATCTACAACTGCCTGCTTAATAAACTCTCGCCGAGAGATACTGCCTAACGTAAATCGTCTATGAAAAAATCGTCCAAGATAGCTTTCTGCATCAAAACCATCGCCATAAATGACCTTGATAGCATGTTGCAACTGCTCTGTATCTGTTGCCAGTACAAACACCACCCCGGTAATATCAAAAATATGTTTGATGGTCTCCAGCATTTCGACAGCATAAGAGGGACGACAACGATCCAGTTCATCAATCAAGATAAAGGCGGGATAATCCAGATCGCCCTTACCTAAAGTAACAGCCCCTTCCACCCATTGCCTTATCTCATTTTTAAGATACTGAATAGATTCATAACGCTCTTTCTGATTGCTACATAAGGCATCGACCAGATGATTAGCATCATCCCCTTCCAGAGAAAAATCATCTTCTTCCAATCCAGCCTTCTTAATGGCCGCTTTCAATGCCAGTTTTCCACCGACCTTAAATAATCCAAGAAGCCGCTGACGCATCCCTTCTGGAATCGGGTTTTCTTTTCCCGCAATCATTTTTAACTGGTCGATAATCGACGAAATAACCGTCAATAAAGGATCATCGGAAAAGTCCTGTTGCCAGGCATCGATATAGACGGTGGGATAGTGCGCTTTCAGCTCCATATACCAGCGCTTGATAAACCAGGTTTTACCCGCGCCCCACTCGGCATTGAGGTTAAGCACATAGTTGCGCTGCTTGCCTTCGGCGGCCAGGTATTTGGTTAGAAATTCGGCATAGCGGGCGCGATCCAGCCGGTCGGCACTCAAGATCTCTTCGCTACCCGCAATGGCCCCCGGCCCGTCCCACTGAACTGCGTCATCCCAATTAAACGGTGCCACTGCCATCTCGTATCTCTCCATATTGCGTTGCTGAGGATGATATCAGGGGCACAGTGAAAATAGTTTGATTAAAGACCTGTTTGTTGCCCTTTCTGCCGCTCGGAGTGGCGCATTTGATTGCCGGGTAATTTCTCTGCTGCTGGCCCACGATGCCGGGCCGATATGAGTGGGACGGTTATCTGCATAGCCACGGACTCAGTTGATTTCCTTTGACCACACCAACGATGACAATCGTGTGACATGGCGCAGAACCTGCGGAAATAAACGCGAAATATGGCCTGTGAAGTGCTTAATTTAAACAGTTGGTACATATATTAGCGCTGTATACAACGACGCCCTTAACCAAGGATGGTTAACTCCATGAAGGATGAACCCTTCTCTGTCCAGTTACAGCATGAGCTGGATCACCTCAAAGCCATCTTCAACGAGACGGACGCCTACATGTTCACCAAGGATCTGGCGGGCCGTTACACCTATGCCAATCAGGCGGTGCTGGATCTCTTTGGCTGCACCCTCACCGAGTTGCAGGGACAGGATGATCAGGCTTTTTTTGATCTCGAATTCTCGGATGCGATTCAGCGCAACGATCAACTGGTACTGGAGCAGCAGCTTGCCCTCGCCCAGGAGGAGGTCAACTACCTCAAAACCACCGGGGAAAAGCGCTACTACTGGACTGTCAAAAAGCCCATGTATGACAGGGATGGCAACCTGATCGGCCTATGCGGTATCTCCACCGATATCACCGAACACAAGCTGATCGAGGCGCGGCTGGCGGAGCAGCATCAGCTGCTGGAGATCATCCTTGCCAATGTGGATGCCCATATCTATATGAAGGACAGCAAGCACCGCTTTCTCTACGTCAACCAAAAGGTCGCCGATCTGCTAGGCCTTCCTGCCGAGCAGATCATCAACCGACGCGATGACGAGGTGATACCCGCGGCCAGCGCCTGCCAGCTGTGGCGACTGGACAACCGGGTATTCGAAACTGGCGAGCTGCAAGCCGGGGAAGAGATGTTGACCGATCCCGAAGGCAATCAGCACTACTACTGGTCGGTCAAGGTGCCCTTTCTGCTGGGGGATGGCACCCCCACCCTGATCGGTATCTCCTCAGATATCACCGAACTGCACCAGCTCAAGGAGCAGCTGCACCAACAGTCAGTGCGCGATGGCCTCACCGGTCTCTACAACCGCCGTTTCTTTTTCGAACTGTGCGAGAAGAACCTCAGTCTGGACATGCGCCACCACCTTACCTCGGTGCTGATGGTGCTGGATGTGGATCAGTTCAAGTGCATCAACGATCGCTTCGGCCATCCCCTTGGGGATAGCGCGCTGATGCATCTAGGCAGGGTGATGCAATCAGTGCTGCGCAGCGAAGATGTATTGGCCCGCATCGGCGGTGACGAGTTTGCCATCTTGCTACCCAACACCACCCTCTCGGCCGCCGCATCTCTGGCCGAGCGGCTGCGCCTGCAGGTGATGCAAAGCCCGCTGCCCCTGCCCGATGGGGATAAGCTGGTCATCACCATCAGCGCCGGATTGGTGGAAAATGGCGAAGGGGAGCTGATGGAGAGCCTCTACGCCCGCGCCGACCAGATGCTCTATCAGGCCAAACAAAACGGCCGCAACTGCGTCGCCTGCAAGACCCCCTAGCCACACAATGGGAGGGCCAGCAGCCCTCCATGCTCCCTCGTTTCTCCCTTCTATGAAAGTCTGTGCTGGTTCCTTACGAACAGGCGGCTACCCCAGCTGTTTGCGCAGCACGAATTTTTGCACCTTGCCGGTCGAGGTCTTGGGCAACGGGGTGAAGATGATGCGTTTGGGGGCCTTGAAGTGGGCCATCTGCTCCCGGCAAAAGGCGATCAACTCCGCCTGGGTGGTCTCTCGCCCCTCTTTCAGTTTGACGAAGGCGCAGGGCACCTCTCCCCACTTCTCATCGGGCATGGCGATCACCGCCGCTTCGTCCACATCGGGATGGCGATAGAGCACATCTTCCACCTCCAGACTGGAGATATTCTCCCCGCCGGAGATGATGATGTCCTTGGATCTGTCCTTGATCTCCACATAACCATCCGGGTGCCATACCGCCAGATCGCCACTGCGAAACCACCCCTCCGCCATCGCCTCGGCGCTGGCCGCCGGATTTTTTAGATAGCCCTTCATCACCACATTACCGCGCAGCACTATCTCCCCCATGGTTTTGCCATCCTTGGCCACCGGCTCGCCACTGACCGGATTGATAACCCGCATCTCCCCCTGCAGAGGCGACGCAACCCCCTGGCGCGCCTTGAGGCGGGAGAGCGCCGTGGCATCCTGCCCTTGCCAGCTTCTTTGCGGCTCGCACAACACGCAGGGGCCATAGGTTTCGGTCAGGCCATAGACGTGGGTCACGGCGATCCCAATCGCTTCCATACCGGCGATCACGGTGGCGGGCGGCGCAGCGCCGGCGGTCATCACCTTGATGGGGTGATCCAGCCCCCGCTTGAGTGCCGGATCGGCATTGTTGAGCATATTGAGCACGATGGGCGCCGCGCAGAAGTGGCTCACCTTGTGCTCGTGCAGCGCCTCATAAATGGCGGCGGCCTGCACATGCCGCAGGCAGACGCTCACCCCGGCGGTGGCCGCCAGCGTCCAGGGGAAACACCAGCCGTTGCAGTGAAACATCGGCAAGGTCCAGAGATAGACGGGATGTTTGGGTAGCTCCCAGGAGAGCACGTTGTTGATGGCGTTGAGGTGGGCGCCGCGATGGTGATAGACCACCCCCTTGGGGTTGCCGGTGGTGCCGGAGGTGTAGTTAAGGGAGATCGCCTGCCACTCATCCTCTGGCAACCAGCCGGGCTCATCGCCGTTACCAGTGGCAATAAAGGCCTCATAGTCAAGGTCACTGATAAGCGCCCCTTCCCGGTAGAGGGGATCGTCGATGGCGATGACCAGCGGTTGGCGCTCCAGCAGATCCAGCGCTTTGCGCACCACAGGGCCAAACTCCCTGTCTACCAGCACCACCTTGCTCTGGGCATGCTGAAAGATAAAAGCCATCGACTCGGCATCGAGCCGGGTATTGATGGTGTTGAGCACGGCGCCGCTCATGGGCACCCCGAAGTGTGCTTCAAACATCGCCGGGATATTGGGCGCAACGATGGAGACGGTATCCCCCTCCCCGATACCGCGAAGCCGCAGGGCCGAGGCAAGCTGGCGGCAACGGCGGGCAGTCTCGCCCCAGCTCTGGCGCAGCGGGCCGTGGATCAGCGCCGGATAGTCGGGATAGACCCGCTCCGCCCGCCCCAAAAAGCTGATGGGGGTCAGGGCCTCGAAATTGGCGGCGGTTTTGGCAAGGTCACGCTCATAGATGTTCTGCACTGGCATTGGGTTCCTTCCTCACAGGTGGCACAAAACGGGCTGTTCCGGGATGATTCAGAGGCCAGGAGGCGACATGGGCATCCTGCCCGTCACTGGTCTCTTATGGGGATGACAGCCTAACAGCGAGCCTGCAGCGGCAGGTATTAGCAAAACGTCTTAGACAGGGGCAGCCTGCTGCCAACAGGGGCCCCTGTTTTCGTTGCAAAAAAAATATTTCATTACGGGAAAGCGTGCCATTTTTTTCACAAGCTGTTTTTGGCGAATAGCGAAAAATGACGATAACGGAATATTATTCCGTCAAAGCTGCTTTATATGTCATTTCATTCATCTCGGCACGCACTATTTTCATGACCTTTATTTAAGGTAAACCGCATAAAACGAGAGCTGAAATAGTTATTGCATAACAACTTTTATTTCATATCAGCTGTTAAATCCATGGAAAATAAATTTTGTGAGCCATCCCATAAAGCGAGCATGGTGAGATGTTCATCAAGCCGCGCACGGGTTACGGTTACAACGTGAAACAATCTACCGAATGTTCAGTATCAGGCCAGATTTCTCGCCAATCACTACGCAATCCACAGTGAATTTGCGTACCTTGGATGTATGACGCAGAAACCCTATCGACCCGATATTCCGCCGAGCCCAAACCTGCTTTATCAAGGAGCATTTTATGTGTGCCGTGCCGAATACCACACCACGCAGACAATTCCCTACTGCATTTACCATTCTGTTTCTTATTATGTTGCTGGCCATTGCGCTGACCTGGATAATTCCGGCGGGCGCCTATGCAAAACTCTCTTATAATCCGGCCAGTGAAAGCCTGATGGTCAATAGCCCACAGGGGGAAATAAGCCGACTTCCCGCAACCCAGGATGCCCTGGCAAAACTCAATATCAATATTGCGGTAGAGCAATTTACCAACGGCACCATCCGCAAGCCCATCGCCATTCCCGGCACCTATGCACGGCTGGAGCAAGCGCCCAAGGGGCTCGGTGACGTGGCAGTCAGCATGGTCAAGGGCACCATAGAGGGGGCGGATATCATCGTCTTTATTCTGGTGCTCGGGGGGCTGATCGGCGTCATCAACAAGACAGGTGCCTTCAGTGCAGGGCTGGTGGCGTTGTCGCGCAAGACCCGGGGCAACGAGTTCCTGTTTGTGGCGCTGGTCTGCTTCGTAATGGCGCTGGGAGGCACCACCTGCGGACTGGAGGAAGAGGCGGTCGAAGCCTTTACTCAGGGGGCATCAGAACTGGTGGCCGTCTCCCTCATCATCGGGCTGGCACGGGGGGTCAATCTGGTGCTGGATCAGGGGATGATCTCGGACACCATTCTGGCCTACGCCTCCGATCTGGTCTCCGGCATGCACGGCGCCGTGTTCGCGGTGGCGCAGATGCTGGTGTTCACCCTGCTGGGGCTGGTGGTGCCCTCCTCCTCGGGGCTCGCGGTGCTCTCCATGCCCATCATGGCGCCGCTGGCAGATACCGTGATGATCCCCCGCTATATCGTGGTGTCGGCCTACAACTGGGGCCAATACGCCATGCTGTTCCTGGCCCCCACCGGACTGGTGCTGGTCACCCTGCAGATGCTCGGCATCCAGTTCAACAAGTGGGTCAAGTTCGTGCTGCCCATGGAGGGTTTTGTGCTAGGATTTGGCGCCCTGATGCTGGTGGTGCAAGTGATGTTGGCCTGATGGGCCTGTGATACATGAGTGACAACACCCCGAGCCTGGCGCGGGGTGTTCTTTTGTCAGTCTTAGTGGCGCACCCGCCCCTGCTGGCGGAAGCAGTAGAGTTTAAGGCTGATGTCGGCGATATCGGCGGGAAGCTCCTCTCCCTGCTCAGCCAGGGGCCGGTAGAGGGATGAGAGCAGACGTTCGGCCTGCTGCACCGTGATGATGTTGGCCTGGATGGCCGGGGTGATCCAGCTGGGTAACATTGACATATCTCCCCCTCGTTGATCCGGTGATCTCGGGTGAACGTCTTCATTTCAGGTCTTACGCAGTTGTCTGCCGACCCGCTCACCCTCTGCTTCACCTAATCAAAGCAAAATGCTTGCCGTGATCTCTTATCGGCCAACATCCGATGGGGCTGGAGCCATTTATCAACTACTTGCGTGGCCATCTCAACGAACAGAGCCCTTGTTCAAGACCTCCCTTGACCTGCACCCGTCAGCACTCTGGCATTCTGCTCACCGCCCGCCTTGCAAATTGCGACTCGAATTGCTCCTTATCACATTGGCAAAGCCCGCCATGCGCCGGAAACCGGTCACTTTTAGTCCGTTGTCGCCAAAGCCAGACACTTTTTCATGGTGGCTGTTTTTTGACCTTGCCAGCGCCTGTCGCAGGCCCATCCCCCGCGCCTTGTCCGGCCAACCGGTTATGACAAGATGGCGCCAGATTGGAACAGCCCGTATGGGTATGTAGGAGAACAACAAGATGAACAGATCCATGATGGCAGGTATCGGTATTGGCATCGCCTCGGCCCTGGCACTCTCGGCGGCGGCCAGCGGCTCCCTCTTTACACCCCAACCCACCTTTGCCGAGGTGATCGCCAGCAAGCCGATCACCGAGACCATCAAGACTCCCCGACAGGAGTGTCGCAACGTCACCGTGACCCACCGCAAGCCGGTACAGGATGAGCACAAGATCCTCGGCACCGTGGTGGGCGCAGCACTAGGCGGCGTGGTCGGCCACCAGTTTGGCGGTGGCAGCGGCAAGAAGGTTGCGACAGCCGCCGGAGCGGTTGCGGGTGGCTACGCCGGCAATCAGGTGCAGGGCAATATGCAGGCGAGCGACACCTATACCACCACCGAGCAGCGCTGCAAAACCGTGCAGGATACGAGCGTCAACACCATTGGTTATGACGTGACCTATCGCCTCGCAGGTCAGGAGGGGGTGATCCGCATGAAGCAAGCCCCGGGCGCCACCATTCCGGTCAAGGATGGCAAATTGGTGATCGACCAGCCAAAAGTGTGATGTCTCCTGGTCCTACTCAGCAGCAGGCCCGCCTC
>NZ_JBFODV010000025.1:0-14706 GCF_040908495.1 Aeromonas sp. R1-1
GTGTTGAAAGGCTGGGGTATCCATGATGGTAGACCTCAAGGTGATGGCCTACTTCAAGATTAGCCTTTCAACACGTAATTGGGACAGAGCCTTTTGTTTTATGGCGCAATCCCGAGCGGTTGTCAGCATAGGACTGCAAATCCGCATTGTTGATAGCCCAGCATCTGGCTGAACTGCTTGGGCAATCGTAGTGAAAAGCCTCGGTGACTTTGACGCTACGGCCAACCCATTGGTCGATCCTTTTAAAGTTTCCGCCCGATTCAGTACAAGGGCCTCTCGCAAGAGAGGCCCTTTTCATTGCTCGCTGATTTGCCCTGCTCGGCACTTGAAAGGCATTCCGTGGTGATACCGGTTAATGCTCCACAGACTACGGATCCGGGGACAGGTTCAGATGCGTGGTGATGGCCTGATAGAGCTGGGGGTAGTTATCGTCAAAATGATGTCCTCCCGGCAGGGTGATGCTGGTGACGTTGGGTTGGTTGAGACGGGGGCAGAGGCGGTCGTCATCATCATCATCGGCACCTTGCAGGCAGACCATCGGCAGGTCGCGGATGGTCTTCACCTGCGGTTCGGTCGGGTAGCTGCGGGTCTTGTGGGTCAGCATGTCGCTGACGTGGATCTCGAAATCCGAGCTGGTAGAGGGGGAGAGCATCACGGCCCCGACCAGTCCCTGACGATAGTGCTCCGGCAACCGGTCGATGACGAAGGGGGCAATCTCTGCACCAAACGAGAAGCCTACCAGCAGCCAGTGGGGGCGCTGCCAGCGGGCCTGATAATCATCGAGGATCCGCTCCAGATCGGCGGTCACCTGCTCCGGGGTTTTCTTCTTCCAGTAGTAGGTGAGGGAGCTCCAGCCCACGACCGGCATGCCGTTCAGCTGAAACTGGGCGCTCAGCCCCTTGTCGAGGGCCGCCCAGCCACCATCGCCGCTGAGAAAGATCACCATGGGGGTGTCGGATGGCTGCTTGACCGGCAGCTCAATCAGGCTCAGGTCATCCTTGACCGGGGCGGCGTGCGCCGCAAAAGATGAAACGGGCAGTACGAGACTGAGTAACAGCAAAATCAAGGCTCTCATTGGCCATGCTCCTATTTCTTGATCAGCCCCAGCGGGCCGCGGCTAATCAGGGTGATCAGGTGAGTCAGGGTTCTGGGCAGTACCAGCTTGCTGCTGCAGAGCAGGTAGCGGGGTTCCCAGCGGGGCGAAAATTTCTCCTTGTAGCGTCTGAGCCCCTGAAAGTTGTAAAAACGGCTGCCACGGACGAACAGGGTATTGCCAAGGCGGGCCCAATAGCTGTTGAGCGGGTGATCGTTGAAGCCGGACATGGGGGCCATCCCCAGATTGAAGCTGGCGTACCCCTGCGCCTTACCCCACAGCAGCAGCTCGACAAAGAGAAAATCCATGATGGGGACGGTGCCGGTATCCAGGCTGTAGCGCATCAGATCGATGGAGAGCATCTCCTTGTTATCGCTCACCCAGAGGTTGGCAAAGCCGACAATCTGCCCCTCGTGCCATACCAGCGCAGCCGGGCTTAGGGTCAGGTAGTCAGGCTCGAAGCGGCCGACCGAGAAGCCCTTCTCCTTGCCCATCTTGCTCTGCAGCCAGGTATCGGAGACGGTTTGTAATCTGGGCAGCAGGGGGGCCACGGCACTTGCCTCGACCACCTCGAAGGTCAGTCTTTCCCGTTTGCCCTTGGCGTGGCTCTGGCGCAGGTTGCGCAGCCGGCTGCCTGCCAGATCGAAGGTGGCCAGATCGACCATCGCCTCTTCACCAAGCTTGAAGGGGATCAGCCCCAGCTCCAGATAGAGCGGAAGATAGCGGGCCGACACCTGATAAAAGACCGGGTTGGCGTCGTGCTCGTCGCACCGCTCGCGAAATTGCCAGAGCAGTTCTTCGATCTGCTCGGGGCGACCGACGGGATCCCCCATCACAATCCAGCTGTTGCCCTCGATGCCATACATCAGGAAGGCGTCACCGGCGGGGTGGAACAGCAGGGACTTGTCCTGCAACTGGGCCAGATAGCCGTGGATCCCCCCTTCGCGCACTACCAGCTCGTGAGCGCGCGCCAGCGTCTCCTTATCCGGCTTTTCACCGACCACGCGCAGCGGTGCAAGCAGCTGGGCAACCCCGGCAACGGCCAGCACGGCCACCACGCTCCCCATGGCGCGCAGGCCGCGGGCAGCCCCGCCGTGGGGCGAGAAGTGGAACCAGAGGGCGTGGTCATACTCCACCTGACGATAGGAGAAGAGCAGCAGCCACAGCGCCCCCAGCAGTACGGCGCCGACCGAGATGAGCCAGCCCAGGGTGTACTGGGGATAGAGCAGCGACCCCTTGCGATAGAAGAGGGAACGGCAAGGGGTCATGATGAGCAGGAAGCTGCCAAGCAGCAGGGCTGACTCCCAGTCTCCCCCCTTGAGCAGGGAGAAGGCGATACCCAGAGCCAGCAGCAGCTGGGTGATGCGAAACGCGGCGTCGTGACGGCGATAGAGGCTGCGCGCCAGCAGGATCAGGAGGATACCGCTCACGCTGCCGAGCACGTGGGAGAGCTCCAGCAGATGGAGCGGCAACACCTGCAGCCACACTTCGATGTGGCTGCGCATGGTCGGGATCATCCCCGAGCAGAGCAGCAGGCTGCCGGCGGCGAAGGTGCCCATGCTGATAAGGGCAGGCAGAAATTCGCGCACCGCGCTCATCAGCCCCTGTAGCCGCTGCCAGCGCGCTTTTTGTTGCAGCATCTCCTGACTCGCAAAGAGCAGCAGGGCACAGAGAAAGGGAAGCAGGTAATAGATGCAGCGGTAGAGTAGCAGCGAGGCGAGCAGCTTGTCGGCCTGCAGGTAGTGGGCCAGCAGCAGGCTCATGCTCGCTTCGAACACCCCAATCCCGCCCGGCACGTGGGCCAGTACCCCGAGGAAGCTGGCCAGCACGAAGGCACTGAGCAGCACGGGGTAGGGGACGCTATCTGCAGGCAACAGCACAAACAGCACTGCGGCGGCGGCCATCCAGTCGGCCAGCGCGACCAGCAGCTGCGACAGACGAACTTTGAAGCCGGGCAGGGTCAGGGTGTGTTTCCGCCAGGAGAGACGGTGTGTGGGCCAGCAGAGGTAGCAGGCCACCAACAGCAGAGCCATGACGCCCGCCAGCCTGAGTAGAGTATCTGCCCATTGCGGCCAGTCAGGCAGCAGCTGTGATACATCGCAGGTCAGTAGGGCACCACCTCCCCACGCCAACAGACCGAGGAAAAAGGTGATGGAGCAGAACAGCACCACGCGGGCCACTTCCCCGGTGGCTAGCCCCAGTGCGGAGTAGAGGCGATAGCGTACCGAGGTGCCGGTCAGCAGGGCAAATCCCAGGGTGTTGGAGAAGGTGTAGGCGATAAAGGAGGTGATGCTGACCTGTTGCCAGGGAAGGCGCTTGCCCAGCGCATGGAGCGCCAGCATGTCATAGCTGCAGAGGCAACCATAACTGAGCAGGGTCAGCAACAGGGCGCCCGCCAGTCGCGGCAGGGGTTGGGACCAGATGGCCACACGAATATCGTGCCAGTGCCATGCCTGAGTCAGGTGATACAGCACGGTCAGTGCGGTGCCGAGCAGCAGCAAGCTGCACAAGGGGCCTAGCCATTTAAGCAGATGACGCCACATGCCATGTTCCTGTGGTCATTGACCGTTTCCCGCAAAGGGGGAGCCGGGTCGTGGATCCGGTTTGGACGAGGGAGGCGCTCGTCAGGAAAATTTCGGGAAAAGATGGAAAGGGAGGCGTCAGCCTCCCTCTGTGTTATCCAGTGACCGGTTGGATCACTTGGTTTTCGGCGCGACTTTGACGGTAGGGGTCTTGGCGTGGGTGGCTTTATGGTGTTTTTTCACCACCTTGGTCTGGGTCGCCTGCGGTGTGGCTGTCTTGGTCGGGGTGGCCGCCATGGTGAAACCGGAGGTGAGGGCGAAGACGCCAGCCAGGGTCAGGGGAATGATCTTTTTCATGTTCAATTTCCTTATTCGGGTTGATGTTATGGAGCGTTCTCCATGACAGTCATCCTATGACGGTTGCGGCGGCCCTTCAGTGAGCGGTTGGTGACGGTTTGTATCCAAATGTACAGGCAGGGTGAGGCAGAAGCGGGCGCCGTGGTCACTGGCCAGCAACGCCACATCCCCCCCGTGATGACGGGCAATGCTGCGCACGATGGCCAACCCCAAACCAGTGCCGCCGGTGCGACGATCCCGGCTTTGATCAAGGCGTACGAACGGCTCGAAGATCTGGGGCGCCAGCGCCGGATCGATCCCCGGCCCATCGTCGCTCACCTCCAGCAAATAGTTCTCCTGCAGCCGCGAGATGGAGAGGTTAACCTCGCTCTCGGCGTAGCGCAGGGCATTGCCGATGAGGTTCTCCACCGCGCGCGTCAGCAGACGCTGATCGCCGCACCAGGGCATGTGACGTGGCGGCAGATCGAGGGTGAGCTTCTTTTCGGGGGCTAGCGCTTGCCAGTCGCCGAGATGCGCTTGTGCCCAGTGGCTGAGCTCCAGCTCGTCCTGCTGCAGCGGCAGTTCGGGTCTATCCAGCTTGGCGTAAGTGAGCATCTCTTCGATCAGGGCGTCCAGCGCCCCCAGATCTCGCTCCAGCGCCTGCTGCTCCTGCTCGGCAGGGGCAGGATCGAGTATGGCAAGCCGATAGCGCAACCGGACCAGCGGGGTGCGCAATTCGTGGGCGATGGCATCGGTCAGTTGCTTGCGGCTGGCAATCATGGCCTGCAATTGGGTCGCCATTTGATCGAAGGTGCGTCCCACCCGGGCCAGACTGCTGCCCGGTGGCAGATTGGTTCGGCAGGAGAGATCCCCATCGCCTACGCGACGTGCGGTTTGCTCCAACTGCTGCAAGCCGCGCCAGTGGGGACGCAGCCACAGAAGGATGGGCAGGCCGAGAGATAGGCCGATCACCAGCAGCAGCCCCACATCGACCCAGTGCAGCTCGTGCAGGTAGGAGAGGTAGGGTACAGGGCCGACAATCAGCACCCGAGCGGTATCGGGGATGCGCTGCAGGAAGGTGTCATCCTCCTCGACGATGACAATATTGCCAGCGGCCAAAAAGGCCTGATCCTCGCTGGCCAGCGGCTGGCGCACCAGCTCGCCGATCTTGAGGGGGAGGGTAAACTGACTGCTCTGCTCGGCCAGTCGATCGGGCCAGCGCTCTGGCGGGGTTCTTGCCAACTCGCCGGTCAACAGGCCAAGAGAGCCCTGCATCATGCGTTCGAGATAGCGATCACCCGCCCGTTCGGCGGTCACCTGATAGACCACGCCAACCAGCAGGATGGCCAGCGTGAAGCAGCCGATCAGCAACAGATAGAATTGGATAAAGAGACGGCGCATGGCGGTGCTCCCGAAAGAGGGTTATTCCCAGGCGTGGGGGACGAAGAGGTAGCCTTTCTGGCGCACCGTCTTGATCCGGGTCGGGTTGTCAGGGTTATCACCCAGTTTGCGGCGCAGGCGGGAGATGGCCACATCCATGCTGCGATCCTGACCGTCGTACTCCCGGCCGCGCAAGCTGCGAAAGAGGGCTTCCCGACTCAAGATTTGGCCCGCGTGGCAGGCGAGCTCCCACAGCAGATCAAAGTCGGCGGTCGAGAGAGCAATGCTCTCGCCATCGAGCCGCACATCTCGTCCCGGCCCATTCACCCGCAGCCGACCAAATTGCAGCTGCTGGGGAACGCTGCTGGTGGCGGCCGGTTGGGTTGATGCTTGCTGGTGCTGGCGAAACTGCACCCGCAACCGGGCCAGCAGCACCGGCGGTGGCGTCGTTTTGAGAATGTAGTCGTTGGCGCCCAGCTCCAGACTCAGGATCTGATTCATGTCGCTATCCAGCGAGGTGAGCATTACGATGGGGCCGTCGAAGCGCGGCCGAAGAGCACGACAGAGGGACATGCCATCTTGCCCCGGCAACATGATATCGAGTAGCACCAGATCGGGCTGTTCGGCCTCGACCCGGGCCAGCGCCATATCCCCTCTGGGCTCGAGGATCACGTCCATATCGTGGCGACCGAGCCAACTGCTGATGAGCTGGCCAATCTCGGGATCATCTTCGACAAAAAGAATGCGTTGCATAGAAAAGCTCCAACGGAAAGCAGGAGAGAAGAAGAGCGATCAGCATATCAATGGCGCTTGGGAAATACAGAAAAAGAACCGGGCAGGCTGATGTGTGGGGGAGAGTGGCTGTGTGTATCGATGGGGAGGCGCACATCGTGACAAATGGGCAGAGCCGCGTTTATCGGTCTGGAGGATGGCCTTGCAGACAAGGTAAGGCGCTGTCGAGCGCAAAAACAAAAAAACCGGCCAAGGCCGGTTTTTCGCGGAGCAGACCAGAAGATCACTGCACCAACTCGATTGGCATCACCTTGCGGCGATTATCGACAGAATAATGGGGTGGCTGATGGGGCTCGAACCCACGACAACCGGAATCACAATCCGGGACTCTACCAACTGAGCTACAGCCACCACTGAAATCTTCATCAACACTCGCCAATCCAGAAGGATTGGGGAACATCAATGGCGCGCCCTGCAGGATTCGAACCTGCGACCCACGGCTTAGAAGGCCGTTGCTCTATCCAACTGAGCTAAGGGCGCTTTGTATCAACATGTCTTAAGGACGAGTCGATGAACATGGTCGGTGATAAAGGATTCGAACCTTTGACCCTCTGGTCCCAAACCAGATGCGCTACCGGACTGCGCTAATCACCGAAAATCCCTGACCAGCATATCGACATGAGTCGTACTGGGCAACGGGCGGGCATCATAGCCAAGCGTAAGGGCCAGCGTCAACGACTTTTTCCCCCAGTAAATTCAAGTGCCTACTTATTGCCCGCTACAGGTATGGCGTGCGTCTGCCGCTAACATCCCGGCTAAAAAAATGCGACAATGCGCGGCAGTTGAACACATGGTGAGTGGAGAACGATGTCTGCCAAAATCATAGATGGAAAACAGGTTGCGCAAACGATTCGCAGCCAGGTCGCGGCGCAAGTCCAACAGCGGTTGGCGGCAGGGAAACGGGCTCCAGGGCTGGCAGTCATTCTGGTGGGGGCGGATCCCGCCTCTCAGGTCTATGTCGGCAGCAAACGTCGGGCGTGCGAGGAGGTGGGTTTTCTCTCCCGCTCCTATGATCTGAGTGCAACCGCCAGTCAGGAAGAGCTGCTGGCGCTGATCGACCAGTTGAATGCGGATAGCCACGTAGATGGCATTCTGGTTCAGCTGCCGTTGCCGGATCACTTTGATACCACTCAGGTGCTGGAGCGGATCCAGCCTGACAAGGATGTAGATGGATTCCACCCGTATAACGTCGGCCGTCTGGCCCAACGTATTCCGGCGCTGCGCCCCTGCACTCCGAAAGGGATCATGACGCTGATCGAGACCACCGGCGTGAAGACGCACGGTCTGCATGCTGTCGTGGTGGGAGCGTCCAACATAGTGGGGCGTCCCATGACCCTCGAATTGTTGCTGGCGGGCTGCACAACCACGACCTGCCATCGTTTTACGCGGGATCTGGAAGAGCAGGTACGCCGTGCCGATCTGTTGGTTGTTGCGGTTGGCAAGCCCAACTTCATTCCTGGGGAGTGGATCAAACCGGGGGCACTGGTGATCGATGTGGGCATCAACCGTCTGGCTGATGGCTCGCTGGTCGGGGATGTAGAGTTTGAGACGGCGCGCAGCCATGCCGCCTTCATTACCCCGGTACCCGGTGGCGTGGGCCCGATGACGGTCGCCAGCCTGATGGAAAATACCCTGATCGCCTGTAGTGAATATCACGACTGATCATGGCTGGTGATAACCCTGTGATCCCGTGAGGAGGCAGGATTCGCCAGAAATCTGACAATAAAAAACCGGTTGCTCAGAGAGGAACCGGTTTTTTATTTATCCAACGGGCGTTATTTACATATTTTGTGCTTCGTTTGGCACAATCACAGAGGCGTGATTTCCTTTCGGCCCCTGTTGCAGTTCAAAATTGACAGCCTGACCCGCTTTCAGGGTCTTGTAGCCCTCCATTTGAATCGTGGAGTAGTGAGCGAATATATCCTCACCGCCCCCTTCCGGACAGATAAACCCAAATCCTTTTGCGTTGTTAAACCACTTAACTGTGCCGGTTGCCATACTTCTACATCCTTTTATTGATTACCCAGAAGTCGTTGAGTAACCTGCGCCAGCCCTTTATAACTAGGGACATGGGCCCATAGCAGACGGGCACAGATTAGCAAGTAACCAATCTAGTCTAACTTTTGAGCGAGTCAAGAAGTTGTTAACAGCTGATGTGATCTGGTTAACAAGTCTATTGACAACCTTGTGTTAGACGGTAGTAATCTAGAGGTACCAAAGCGCGATTATGAGCAAGCAGAAAGAACTCTTTGCTAATGAAGATATTGCAGAAGCAGAGAAAACAAAGCTGCAGCCGCCACCCATGTATAAGGTTGTGTTGAACAACGATGACTACACGCCCATGGAGTTTGTGGTGGAGGTGCTGCAAAAGTTCTTTGGTATGGATTTGGACAAGGCGACTCAGGTCATGCTGAGTGTGCATTATAGTGGTAAGGGTGTCTGCGGCATGTTTACCGCAGAGATCGCCGAAACCAAGGTTGTCCAAGTCAACACCTATGCACGTAACAACGAACATCCACTGCTCTGTACTATGGAAAAGGCTTGAATCTGATGACTTGATGGCGAGTGTGACACCACATTGTAGCTGTACTAGGGGAGGTGCCTATGTTGAATAAAGATCTAGAAAAGACGCTGAACGAGGCTTTCAAACTGGCCCGTGACGAGCGCCACGAATTCATGACCGTCGAGCACCTGTTGTTAGCCCTTCTGGATAACAGTTCAGCCCATGAGGCGCTGAGCTCCTGTGGTGCCGATGTTGAGCAGATGCGCAAGGAGATCCGCGCATTCATCACCCAAACTACTCCGCTCATACCGCGCGATGATGAAGATCGTGAAACCCAGCCGACACTGGGCTTCCAGCGCGTGTTGCAGCGTGCCGTCTTCCATGTGCAATCCTCCGGCAATACCGAAGTCAGCGGCGCCAACGTGCTGGTCGCTATCTTCAGTGAGCAGGAGTCACAAGCTGCCTATTTCCTGAAAAAAGCCGAGATCAGCCGTCTCGACGTCGTCAATTTCCTCTCCCACGGTGTGCGCAAGGACAGCAAGCCGGATCTCGGCAGCAATAACAATCCCGAGTCTGATGATGATGTCTCGGCCGCACAGATTGAGAGCTTTGCCACCAACCTGAACCAGCTGGTGCTGGAAGGGCGTATCGATCCGCTCATCGGCCGTGATCAGGAGCTCAATCGTACCATTCAGGTGCTCTGCCGCCGTCGCAAGAACAACCCGTTGCTGGTGGGTGAAGCGGGCGTGGGGAAAACAGCCATTGCCGAAGGGCTGGCCTATCGCATCGTCAAGGGTGATGTCCCCGAGGTGATTGCGGGCAGTACCATCTATTCGCTGGATATGGGTTCTCTGCTGGCGGGCACCAAATACCGTGGTGATTTCGAGAAGCGCCTCAAGGTTCTGCTCAAGCAGATTGAGCGTCAGGAAGGGGCGATCCTCTTTATCGACGAGATCCATACCATCATCGGTGCCGGTGCTGCTTCCGGTGGTCAGCTGGATGCGGCCAACCTGATCAAGCCGCTGCTCTCAAATGGTTTGCTCCGTTGTGTGGGATCCACCACTTATCAGGAGTACGCCCAGATCTTCGAGAAAGACCGTGCGTTGGCCCGTCGCTTCCAGAAGATCGATATTGTCGAGCCGACTATCGATGACACCACGCGCATACTGATGGGGCTCAAGAGTCGCTACGAAGCTCACCACGGTGTGCGCTATACCGCCAAGGCGATCCGTGCAGCTGCCGAACTCTCTGCCAAGTACATCAATGACCGTCATTTGCCCGACAAGGCGATCGACGTGATCGACGAAGCGGGTGCCGGTCAACGGTTGTTGCCGGCGAGCAAGCGCAAGAAAGTGATCAATGTGCAGGAAATTGAGTCCATTGTGGCCAAGATTGCCCGCATTCCGGAGAAATCAGTTTCTTCCTCGGATAAAGAGGTGCTGAAGAACCTGGAGCGCAATCTGAAGATGGTGGTCTTTGGTCAGGATAAAGCCATTGAGGTGCTGACCGATGCGATTCGCCTCTCTCGTTCAGGTTTGGGTAACGAGCGTCGCCCGGTTGGTTGCTTCCTCTTTGCCGGTCCTACCGGTGTTGGTAAAACAGAGGTGACCCAGCAGTTGGGCAAGGCATTGGGTGTCGAGATGCTGCGCTTTGATATGTCCGAGTACATGGAACGTCATACCGTATCTCGCCTGATTGGTGCGCCTCCCGGCTATGTCGGTTTTGAGCAGGGTGGTCTGCTGACTGATGCGGTGATCAAGCATCCTCATTCCGTTGTGTTGCTTGACGAAATTGAGAAAGCTCACCCGGACGTATTCAATCTGCTGTTGCAGGTGATGGACAACGGCACCCTGACCGACAACAACGGGCGCAAGGCGGATTTCCGTAACGTGATTTTGGTCATGACTACCAACGCCGGTGTGCAGGAGACCCAGCGTAAATCGATTGGCTTCCAGCAACAGGATTTGAGCCACGATGCCATGGCGGTGATCAACAAGACCTTCAGTCCGGAGTTTCGTAACCGGCTTGATCACACCATCTGGTTCAACCATCTCGATATGACGGTGATTCATCAGGTGGTCGACAAGTTTATTGTCGAATTGCAGGTTCAACTGGATGCGAAGGGAGTTTCTCTCGAGGTGTCCGAGCGTGCCCGCCACTGGTTGGCAGAGAAGGGATATGACAGAGCCATGGGCGCCAGACCGATGGGGCGGGTGATCCAGGAGCACCTCAAGAAACCCCTGGCCAACGAGATCCTGTTCGGTTCACTGGTTGACGGGGGAATTGTGAAGGTTGAGTTGGTAAATGACAGCCTCAGCTTTGATTTTCAGGTCAATGTTGAAGCTGTTTCCCACTAAGCGTCAGTGATCAGAAAACGACAAAAAACCCCAACCGAAAGGTTGGGGTTTTTTGCTGAATTCCTGGCTTAGCGAGAGCGGAAAACAATACGTCCCTTGGAGAGATCGTAGGGAGTCAGTGCTACCGTTACTTTGTCTCCAGTCAGGATACGAATGTAGTTTTTGCGCATCTTGCCTGAAATATGAGCGATAACCACGTGACCATTCTCCAGTTCCACACGGAACATGGTATTGGGCAGGGTTTCGAGAATAGTGCCCTGCATCTCAATACTGTCTTCTTTAGCCATTGAATCCTCTTGATAAGCCACAACAAAAAACCGCTGGATCATGCCGGATTTAAGGCTATGTGTAAAGTTTACTCGGGCTTGGTGTCGATATTTTTCCATTCCCCCTGAATTAACAGCTCGTGAGGGAGATAATTGCGCTTGTAATTCATCTTGCGGCACGCCTCCACCAGATAGCCAAGATAGAGCCAGCTTCGCCCTGTTCGCTTGGCCAGATCGAGCTGGCAGAGGATGGCAAAGGTGCCCAGGGAGCGATCGGCATAATCCGGATCGAAGAAGGTGTACATAGCGCTCAAGGAGTTGGGCAGCAGGTCTGTGGTAGCCACGCCGATAAGACGGCCCTCCTTGCGCATCTCCAGATAGAGTGGCGGCATCCAGTCACAATGGAGAAAACCGCGATACTGGCTGCGGTTGGGGGGATACATGCTGCCATCGTGATGGCGTTCGCGGATATAGCGTTCGTAGAGCAGGTAATACTCGGGTTTGTCATCGTAGCTCAGGACGATCTCGATATCTTTGTTGAGCTGGCGGATCCGCTTCTGGCCACGGCTGGGACGAAAGTGTTCACTGTGAATACGAAGGGATTGGCAGGCATGGCACGCCGGGCAGTGGGGACGATAGATGTCGTTGCCACTGCGGCGAAAACCGGCAGTCAACAATCGCTCGTAACCGTTGGCGTTGAGCAGATTGTGATCCATCAGCACCAGCAACTGCTCCTGTTCATGGTCCAGATAACTGCAGGGATGCTTGGGAGTCAGCCCTACTTTGAGGATCACTTCTTCAGTCATAAGCTGATCTCCCCCTCTTGCCAGCAGGAAGCCAATAGTGGTTGATGGCCAAGGCGCGCCAGCTCAGCCAGAAAACGGGCCCGTGGCCACTCCTCGATACCCAGGGTCGCCAGAAACGGGTTTTGCATCTGGCAATCGATGAGGGCGCCGCGATGGCGGGCGAAGTGGCGACAGAGTGCCACCATGGCAAGTTTGGCGCCGTTATCAATCCGGCTGAACATGGATTCACCGCAAAACAGTCGGCCGATAGAGAGGCCATACAGTCCCGCTTGCAGCTCTCCCTCCTGCCAGATCTCGATAGAGTGGGCATGACCCAGCCGGTGCAACTGCTGGTAGGCCTCGATCATGGGTTGACTGATCCAGGTGCCATCGGCAGTGCGACGAGGGGCGGCGCAGGCGGTAATGACTTCATTAAAGGCGCGATTGACGGAAATATCGAATGGGGTACGGCGGATAATCTTTTGCAGTGTCCGTCCCACATGGAGTTGGTCTGGGCGGATCACTCCGCGGGGATCCGGTGACCACCACAGGGTCGGCTGGTGGGGTTCATTCCACGGGAAGATCCCCTTGTGGTAAGCTGCCAGCAATCTGGCAGGGGAGAGATCCCCGCCGATCGCCAGCAAGCCGTTGGGCTCTTCCAGCGCATGGCTGGGGTCGGGAAACCAGCAAAGCTCATCATCCAGTTGGGTAAGATAGCGAGACATAAGGCAACGAGGTTCATAGATGAAGGCCATTATCCTGATAGTATCCAGCTTGCTCTGCTTTGTCACGGCGCCCGCCGGGGCGGAGGTCTACCAGCGCAATACCGCGCGGCCGGTCAATCAGGTGGTGTTTGGCCAGGTCGAAACGGTGCGCAATATTACCCAGCGCCAGATCCTGGAGTCCGAGCACTCTGGCTGGAAGACGCTGGGTGGTGCCGTGTTGGGCGGCCTGCTGGGCAACCAGTTTGGCGGCGGTCATGGTCGTGAAATCGCCACCGCCGTCGGGGCGCTCGCGGGAGCTGCGGCTGCGCAGCAATACCAGTCCGGGGGAACCGTGGTGGAAAACAAGTTGGTGGAGCTGCTGATCCGCAACGAGCAAAATGCCCTTATCAACGTGATCCAGGATTATGATCCCGCCATGGTCTTTGCCAATGGGGACAAGGTGCGCATTCTCTATTTCGATGATGGGGTGCGGGTCGACAAGACTTACTGACTTTCGATAGTCATGGTGATGGGGAGACTGTGGCAGGAAAGGAACCCGCAGACTCTCCTGCTGGAAAGTCTGTCGGGCGGTAATACACGGGACTGATGCCCTGAGGATTCAGATAGCTGTCTCTTGAGAGACTATCTTGTCGCGACCGGTGTTCTTTGCCTGATAGAGCAGCCGATCCGCTACGCTCAGCGCCTCGTCCATGGATATCCGCCCGACGCTGATCACGCCGTAACTGGCGCGAACAAAGAGCGGGGTTTCCGGTGACAAGGGTTGCTGGCGCAGCTGCTGACGCAGCCCTTCAAGACGCTTGATCAACACGGGGACGGTACAGTGAGGCACCATCATGGCAAACTCCTCTCCTCCAAACCGGGCGATCATGGCATCGGGGAAGAACTGTGTCAGTAGCCGGGTCAGATGGCAGAGCAGTTGATCGCCGATGGCATGGCCCCAGTGATCGTTGACCTGCTTGAAGTGATCCACATCGAGCACACAGAGTGCAAGAGGCGTCTGTTGGCGCTGATGCTCTTCAAACCATTTTTGCCCTTCGTTGAACCAGTAGCGCCGGTTGTAGAGACCGGTCAGGTAATCACGATTGGCTGACTCCTGAATGCTGTTGAACTGCTCGAGCGCCTCCAGATTGTGGCTGACCCGACACTGCAGCTCTTCCGGCTCGAACGGCTGGTTGAGAAAGTCGTTGGCGCCCTGCTTGAGGTAGCGAGCAGAGAGACCGCGCTTGTCCGAGACCGAGATCCCGATAATCGCGAGCTGCTGCTTGCTGTAACGCTCTCTCAGCATCCGCACCAGACTGATGCCATCGATATCCGGCATATAGTAGTCGACCAGTGCCAGCCGGATGTCCGGATGTTGCTCCAGCATCGCCATCGCTTCACGGGCATGACTGGCCTCATGCACCTGCAACAACTGCTTGCGCAACTGGGCCATGGTGCGGTGACGGGAGGTGCGTGAGTCGTCGACCACCAGCACTTCGATCGACTGGTTGAGATAGAGGCGGTGCACCAGACTAACGGCATATTGCAGCGAGTGGCGCGAATCCTTCATCACATAGTCCAGCACGCCGGTTTCCAGCCAGGCTGCACGTTTATCCTCGCTGATGTCGGCAGTGAGGATCACCACCGGCAAACCTCGAGCCAGCAGCTCGTTGACCGCTTCGCCACGGGGCGCATCCGGCAAGGTCAGGTCCACCAGCGCGACCACATACTCCTCGCCACGACAGTGACGAGCGCCTTCGAGGGTATCGAAGGCGTCAATCTCGAGGCCTGTCTGCTGGGCAATGGCCTGAGTCAGCATACGGCGGATGGTCAGGCTATCTTCGACAATCAATATCTTCTGTTTCATTAGACTCCTTTGTCTAGTCCTGAAATAGGTTTACACATTTTCAACTAGCATTTCTCTACTCAGAACCCCCTATGTACCGCATCGGGGGTTCTGTATTTCAA
>NZ_JBFODV010000250.1:0-2566 GCF_040908495.1 Aeromonas sp. R1-1
AATCAATCTCGCTCAAACCATTGGTAAATGGCTGCCAGTGTGACGGGAACTCGGTCTCGCCAAGCCGGGCCAGCAATGCTGCCAGGGAGCTGCGGGTCGATTCGAGATAAAACACAAAACTCGCCCGTTGCAAGGCTCTGGCAGAGAGCCCCGAACAACCCACAGGGCCATGGATCAGCTGAACCACCCGGCGCCTCAACCAGCGGGCCGCCCAGTAACAGCAGAGATCCACCCCCGGCCCGGACGCCGCCACCAGACACTTCACCTGCCCCAGACGCAACACCAGCCAGAGGATCAGCAGGGTCTGCCACCCCTGTTTGAGCAGATAGCCGATGCCGGACTCCCGCCCCTTCAATATGTGGGGCAACCAAAGGGGGTGATGCTGACAACGGGGCCAGGAGTCGGGATCCTGGGTCAACACATGGCATGTGAGTTCGGGCATCCGTTTGGCCAACTCATCGAGCAGCACTTCGGTCGCAACCTTGGAGCCACCGCGAAACGGGATGGGATCCACGACGATGATCTTTCCAAACACCGGCTCAGTTTGCATGCTCATCTTGCTGCTCCCTTACTCTGGCACCTTGCGGCGGCCAAACCCCAGTTGCACTTTTTGCGCCACTCTTGCCATCCCACTCGCCAGCATATTGCGCCCTCTGGCAAGGAGTCGTTGCCCCGCCCAGTGAATGAGTGGTCGGAAGGGTGTGGGGGCCGTGGCGTGCCAACGACCAGCCAGCGCGGCGTCCCACACCGCCGTGACCCCGTCAACGTAGCGCGCCACCGTGAACAACTGTGCGGCACGCAGTTGAGCGGCCCGCCCCATTTCACATCGGCGCTGCGGATTGCTCAATTGCCGCCAGTGATCAGCCATCTCGGCCCAATCCCCCGGGGTTGCCAGCAAGCCAGTCACCCCCTCCTCCACCACTTCGGGGATGCCGCCCACCCGATAGGCACTGACCGGGAGCCCCAACATGCCCGCCTCCGCCAACGTCAGACCAAACACCTCCTCACGGGCTCCGGAGACCAGCAGATCCACCCCGCCCCGCAAGATAGCCGCGCTGTCCGGCCGCTCGCCGAGAAAGTGGACCCGCTCGGCCACCCCGAGCTCGACAGCCAACGCCATCAATGCTTCCCGCTCCGGACCGCTGCCAATAATCAGCAACTGGGCCTCCTCCCCCGATGCCATCAGGGCAGCCAGCGAGCGGATCAGCAGATCAATCCCCTTGCGTTTGATCAGGGAGCCGACGGTTGCGATGATCATATCCCCCGGGGGCAAGCCCAACATGCCGACGACCGGCCAGTGAGCACCGCCATTCAGGCGAGCGGCATCCACCCCGTTGGGTACCCGGATCAACCGCTCGGCCGCGCAGCCATCCTGGCGCCAACCGGTCAACACCGGCTCGCTCACCCCGATCAGCACGCTTGCCTGATGAACCCGCAGGCTGAACCTGTCTCTTGGCTGGTAACGGGCATGGAGGTGGCACACCAGCGGTACCTGCAACGCCCGACAGACCCCCACCAGCCACTGACAAGGGGCCGCGCTGTTGGCATGCACCAGCCCAATCTGCCGCTCGGTGATGAGCTCTCTGGCTCGCCGGGAGAGGCGCCGATGGGCAGCAAGATCAAAACGTGGCGCCTGCCATCCCAGCAGCAGGCTGAACGGCTCGACCATGGTTTCGACCTCTAGGGTGGCCGCCTCTGCCGCCAGCGTCGGGCTATTGCACCAGAGCAGGGGCGTAAACCGGCTGCGATCGAGGTGGGCCAGCAGATCCAGCAGGCAGCGTTCGCTGCCGCGGATCCAGTCCTCTCCGTAGTGAACCAGCAAAACAGGGGTTGCGTTCATCCTCTTGCTCCCTTTGGTGGCACTGCCGGCAACCGGGTTGCCTCCTGATGATCCTCAGCGGTGGCCTTCACCTCTGTGGCCGCCTGCTGTACGTACTTGATGGCGGCGACGGCCAGCGCCAGCTCCAGATAGATGGGCCAGGTAAAGCCCTGGGTCAGGAAGGATCCCGAAATCACAAACCCCACCATGCTGGCCATCACCCCCTGCATCGCCGTGATCACTGCAGGAGGCATGCCAGCGAGCTGGCAACGCCAGCAACTGCGCAGGGTCACCGTCACCATGCCGATAAACAGCGCCAGCCCGACAAAGCCGGTTTCAGCCAGCACCCCGAACCAGGTGGAGTGCACCGCATGATTGAGTCCATCCCAATGGGGGCTGTAGAAGAAATAGTTGTAATAGAAATTGGACAAACCCACCCCCACCAGCGGATGGCCCAACGCCATCCCCCAGGCCGCTTGCCAGGCGTAGATCCGCCCCATGGCCGAGGCATCGACACCGCTCTCGGCGGCGCCGCCAGATGCCCGGTCGCTGATCCCGGCGGCGGCAAACAGCACCACCAGCGCGACCATCCCCAGCGAGATCAACAGGGTTTTCGACTTCACCCGCTGCCAGGCAAACAGGCCACCAACGGCGCAGATACCCAGCAGACCACCGCGGCTCTGGGTGGCGATAATGGCGGCGGCGGTCAGCGCAAAGCCGAGCCCCCCCAGTAAACGCCCTCCCACC
>NZ_JBFODV010000251.1:0-16426 GCF_040908495.1 Aeromonas sp. R1-1
TGAGCCCTTCAGCAGTCAGGCCAAACAGGTTGGACATCAGGATGCCCGCCCCGGCGGCGATGGCGGTGGTGAAGATCAGCACGCCTATGGTCATGGCGCTGATCTTGCCCAGCGCAGTGCCGCCATTGAGCTTCAAGATAGCGCTGATGATGGAGACCATGATGAGCGGGATGATGATCATCTGCAGCAGCTTCACATAGCCGCTACCCACGATATCCAGATAGTCGATGGTCTGAACAATGACGGGCGAGCCTGCACCGTAAAGCAGTTGCAACGCGGCGCCGAACAGAATACCGAGCCCCAGACCGGCAAATACCCGGCGGGTGAAGCTCACATGTTTTTCCTGTAACCGGTAGAGAAAGAACAGCAAGATGGCGGCGATGGCCAGATTGCCGATAACGCTAAATGTCATGATATGACTCCCCAAAAAAGCGGGCTTGCGCCCGAGAAACAAGAGCAAGCGCCATGCTTGCCCTGGCAACCGTGTCAGACGGTCTGCGCCGTCGTGACAAGAACAAGGGGGTCTATCGCCCCCTTGTCACAGATTCACTGCTTCTGCTGTTTCGCTCGCATGATATTGATGATTTCGATGTCGGTATCCAGCATCCCCTCTTTGGAGAGTCGGCCCAGATTGGCGATGGTCTGGTCCACGTCATCGGAGACGATCCCCTCGCTCTGGGGGACATGCAGGTTGTTGATGGCCATCAGCGAAGACTTTACCGCCGCCGAGGTAGAAGTGGAGACCTTCATGGAGCAGGCGCTGCCCGCGCCGTCGCAGATGATGCCGGAGACATCGCCAATCATGTTGTTGATGCAGTGGCTGATCTGCTGATACTGGCCGCCCAGCAGCCAAGTGATGGCGGCACCGGCACCCATGGCGGCGGTACTGGCGGCGCAGAGGGCCGACAGCTTGTTCTGATAAGTCTTGATGTAGATGGCCACCAGATGGCTCATCACCAGTGCCCGGGTCAGCTGCTCGTCGCTCGCCTTGAGGAAGCGGGCAGCCGCGACCACAGGCATGGTGGCGGCAATGCCCTGATTGCCGGAACCGGAGTTGGACATGGCGGGCAGCATGGCACCATCCATCCGCGCATCGGAGGCGGCGGAGGAGAGGCGCATCGCCAGCGTCATCAGGTCATCGGAGAGCAGCTTGCGCTCCACCTGTTCGGTAAGGATCTTGCCGATCTTCAGACCGTAACCCTGCAACCCTTCATCTGCCAGCGCCTGATTCATGGTGGCGGCCTCGCGGATAAAGTCGATCTCCGCCAGCGGCACTTCCAATGCAAAATCGACGATCTCCCGCAGGGTCATGGCCGGTTTGGCGGATTTGGCTGGCTGGATCTGCACGCCGGGGGCTCTGGCCTGCTCCATCAGTACCTCGCCATCCTTCTCCATCAGGATGATGCGGGTGTGGTCGGTACAGATCACCACCCGGGCACTGTGCCCTTCAACTTCGGCCAGCACCTCGGCGTAGAGCACGTCCGGCACATCCTTCACATCCACCTTGATCACCGGCAGCAGCGCCTTGGCCGCTTCCACCTGTTCTGGTGTGAGGGTCTTGAGCACCTCCAGCCCGGCATCCGGGTTGCCCCCTGTGATGCCGACCGCAGCGGCCACCGGCAGACCGATCATGCCGGTACCCGGCACCCCGACACCCATGCCGTTCTTGAACAGATTGCCACTGACCCAGACGCTGATACGGGTCGGGGTCTCCCCCAGCAGCTTGCGGCAGTTGGCCGCCGCCAGCGCCACCGACATCGGCTCGGTGCAGCCCAGGGCCGGCACCACTTCACGCTTGAGCAGGGTAATAAAGTCGGTCCATTGTGGTTTCATCTGTGCATTCTCATCTTGGTGGCGCAATGCCTGTCATCGCCACAGGCAACAGCATGGCAAAAAAGGGTGACACGGGATCAACATCAAGCAGGAGCGCGTCGCCAAGGCGTCGCGAGAGAGGTGGCCGTCTGATGACTGCCCCATGCAAATCAACTTAATTTGATTCTAATATCAATAAAATCAAATTAAGTTGCGCAACATCGCTTTTTTAGCGCCATTATGCCCGTCTTTTAACAAAGCGCGACAATTTGTGATGCAACGCACAGACGATGGAGTCACCTAGAGATGATAGCGGGCCAGCAGCTGCTTGTAGGCGGGAGTCTGTTTGAACGCCTTGAGGGCAGAGGAGAAGCGGATAGCCAGCTGGTCGTGGCCGGGCTTGTGGGTAAACGCGAGGAAGTTGCGGTTGTCGTCGGTCAGCAGGCGCGAGCCGTGGCTCACCTGATCCTGCAACCCCTGGGTATGCAACAGATAACGACCGACCCGCTCGTTGAGCACCACCCCGTCCAGCCGACCGGCCATCATCAGATGCAGCTGTTTGATGGCATTCCCCTCCCCCGTCATCGGCATCCGGATCACCCCGGGATCGGTCAGAAAATCGGGGCTGTAGGCATAATCTTCCTGAATACCTATCCGCAGACCCTTAAGGTCGGAGAGCTGCTTGAAATCCACCGGACGAGCCGATGGATAAAAGAGCACTTCTCCGCTGTAAGAGAGCGGCTCTTCGGGATAGTGGAGCCAGTGCTGGCGGGAAGGTTCAAAGAAGACATCGAGCACCGCATCCCCCTGCCCGAGACGGGCCTGCTGCAGAACCCGCTTCCAGGGCAGCACCCTGATTTCGGTGCGATAACCCATCTGGCGCAACACGGTACAGGCCAGATCGAGATCGGCGCCGGCCAGCTCGCCATTGTCACCACGCATCACATAAGGGGGCCACAGCTCGGTCAGCAGCGTCAGGGTCGGCTGCTCGCTCGTCGCCACGGCCGAACCAGCACCAAACAGGGAGGCCAGCAGCCAGCCGTACAACCCGATCCTTCGCCAACCCTGACACCACATCATGGAGATCCCTCATGGTCCGTATGGATTGAGGATATACAAGGGATGAGCAATAAAAAAGGAGGCCGAAGCCTCCTTGATATTCACTCTCTGAATGGCACTTACAGTGCTTTCAGGATTGCCTCGACGCTGGCCTTGGCATCGCCAAACAGCATCTGGGTATTTTCCTTGAAGAACAGCGGGTTCTGGACACCGGCGTAGCCAGTGTTCATGGAACGCTTGAAGCCGATGACGTTCTGCGCTTTCCACACTTCCAGCACCGGCATACCGGCGATCGGGCTGCCCGGATCTTCCATCGCGGCCGGGTTTACGGTGTCGTTGGCACCAATCACCAGCACGGTATCGGTATCGGCGAAGTCGTCGTTGATCTCGTCCATTTCCAGCACGATGTCATACGGGACTTTCGCCTCCGCCAGCAGCACGTTCATGTGGCCAGGCAGACGACCGGCAACCGGGTGGATACCGAAGCGCACCTTGACGCCGCGGTCACGCAGCTTCTGGGTGATTTCAGCCACCGGATACTGGGCCTGCGCCACCGCCATGCCGTAGCCCGGGGTGATGATGACGGAGCTGGAGTTCTTCAGCAGGTCAGCCACTTCCTCGGCGCTGGTTTCGCGGTATTCGCCCATCTCCTGATCAGCCGTGGAGGCCACGCCATCGGAGCCGAAGCCACCGGCGATCACGGAGATGAAGGAGCGGTTCATCGCCTTGCACATGATGTAGGAGAGGATCGCACCGGAGGAACCTACCAGAGCGCCGGTGACGATCAGCAGGTCGTTGGAAAGCATGAAGCCCGCCGCCGCCGCCGCCCAACCGGAGTAGGAGTTCAGCATGGAGACCACCACCGGCATGTCTGCGCCACCGATGGAGGCAACCAGATGCCAACCGAAGGCGAAGGCGATCAGGGTCATCACTAGCAGGGCGAAGGTAGAGCCGCCCGCGTTGACGAAGTAGACCATCAGCGCCAGAGAAGCGACCACGGCCAGCAGGTTCAGCTTGTGGCGGTGCGGCAGCATCAGTGGCTTGGAGGAGATCAGACCGCGCAGTTTGCCGAAGGCAACCACGGAACCGGTAAAGGTTACGGCACCGATGAAGACGCCCAGGAAGATCTCGACCAGATGGATGTTCAGCATGGCGCCGGTCAGGTGCTCGACCTGGGCAACGCTGTTGGCCTGCTCGAACGCCGCACGGGCGGCTGCCAGCGTGGCATCCAGGTTGGAACCGACGGAGACGACGACCTCAGCAGGTGCAGAGGGGTGCAGATCGATGAAGCTGTTGAAGCCCACCAGCACTGCCGCCATACCCACGAAGCTATGCAGCACGGCCACCAGCTCGGGCATCTCGGTCATTTCGACCTTGAGTGCCAGACGCACGCCGATGGCACCGCCGATCACCATGGCCAGAATGATCCAGTGAACGCCACTGGTCTCCGGGTTGAATACGGTGGCGAGCAGGGCGATAGCCATACCCGCGATACCGAACAGGTTGCCATGCTTGGCCGTTTCTTGCTTCGACAGTCCCGCGAGACTGAGGATGAAGAGCACGGCGGCAACGATATAGGATGCTGTTACCAGTCCTTGAGACACGTTAAACCCCCTTAATCCTTACGGAACATCTTCAGCATGCGCTGAGTGACGGTGAAGCCGCCGAAGATGTTGATACTGGCAATCAGCACGGCGATGAACGCCAGCGCGGTGACCAGGGTCGACCCTTGCCCGATCTGCAGCAGGGCACCGACCACGATAATGCCGGAGATGGCATTGGTGACCGACATCAGCGGCGTGTGCAGGGCGTGCGATACGTTCCACACCACGTAGTAACCGACCACACAGGCCAGGATGAATACGGTGAAGTGGGAGAGGAAGGCTGCCGGGGCAACAGACGCAATCCAGCCGAAGGCGGCGATGCCGAGGGCACCGAACACGAACTTCTTGTTGGAAGGCTTGGCCTCTTCCTTCTTGGCGGCCGGTTTGGCGGCGGCCGGTTTCTGCGGGGCAGCAGAGACAGAGATGGCGGGCGGCGGGAAGGTCACTTCACCGGCCTGGATCACCGTCATGTTGCGCTGAACCACGTCTTCGAAGTCGATAGCGACGTTGCCGTCCTTCTCCTTGCACATCAGCTTCATCAGGTTGACCAGGTTGGTACCGTAGAGCTGGGAGGATTGGGCAGGCAGACGACCCGGCAGATCGGTGTAACCAATCACCTTGACGCCATTGTCGGTGACATGCAGCTCACCCGGCACTGTGTATTCACAGTTGCCGCCAGCCTGAGCGGCCATGTCCACGATGACGGAGCCCGGCTTCATGCTGTCGACCATCTCTTTGGTGATCAGCTTGGGAGCCGGCTTGCCCGGGATCAGGGCGGTGGTGATGATGATGTCCACCTCTTTGGCCTGCTGGGCGAACAGCTCCATCTCGGCCTTGATGAACTCATCGGACATGACTTTGGCGTAACCATCGCTGGATGCGCCATCTTCGCCACCGAAGTCCAGCTTGAGGAATTCCCCACCCATGGATTCGATCTGCTCGGCCACTTCCAGACGGGTATCGAACGCACGCACGATGGCACCGAGGGAACCGGCAGTACCGATGGCAGCCAGACCGGCCACACCGGCACCGATCACCAGTACCTTGGCAGGCGGCACTTTACCGGCTGCGGTGATTTGACCGGTGAAGAAGCGACCGAACTGGTGCGCAGCTTCAACCACGGCGCGATAGCCACCGATGTTGGCCATGGAGGAGAGGGCATCGAGGGACTGGGCACGGGAGATCCGCGGCACCATATCCATCGCCATCACATTGATGTTGCGCTCGGACAGCTTCTTGACCAGCTCAGGGTTCTGGGCAGGCCAGATGAAGCTCACCAGAGTGGCGCCATCTTTAATTTGTGCGATCTCGGCATCGGTCGGCGCATTGACCTTGAAGATAAGGTCGGCTTGCCAGACATTCGGCACCACGCTGGCACCGGCAGCCTCGAAGGCGGCATCATCGAAGCTGGCCGACAGGCCTGCGCCGGTCTCGATGGCGACCTCGAAGCCGAGCTTTTTCAGCTGCTCGACGGTAGCCGGGGTCGCTGCGACCCGGGTCTCACCGGCGAGACTCTCTCTCGGTATTCCAATCTGCATGACTATTCCCTGATGGTTAATAAACAATCGCTGCCCAGTGTCTCACTTCTGACGAAACAAGACATGACCAAAGTGCAGGTCCAGGGCTCTTTGTTATGAAAATCAGTAGGCTTTACCTCAACCTCCTGTCATGGTCAGGCCCCCGCTTTTCAGGCGCGAAGGTGATTAGTATCAAATTTTGGAGTTTTATTACAACCGCAGTCCCGACGGCACTCGTACAGAATTCAGCCCATCCCTGGCTACGATTAAAAAAAACAAACCAAATTAGAGGCTTATACCAGTAAAAACGGCTGAAAAAAGTGATCCAACCAGTCAAAAAAAATGTTTTACCGGCCCTCTATCTTAGCGTTTTTTGTTCTTACGAAATCCGCTTTCGTCTCACTTCTCGCAGCGAAACGCCGAAAAGTAACATTTTCCCAACAAAAGCGGGGCCACTCAGCCGCCAGAAGGCGGGAGAGGGCCCCGACAATTCAATCGTTTCGCCCGTTTGGCGCCGATTGGCGGCCCTTACCAGGCCGCTTCATAAATATGCTGGCTCTGCACCAGATCGATGTCGCCGTGCTCGCCGATGGCAGTCATACCGTGCTCCCCCAGCTTGCCGATCAGGGTGTCGATACCCAGATCTTTCAGACCGTAGTCGCGCAGTCGGGTCTTGACCCCCATCCGCTCGAAGAAGTCGCGGGTCGCGGCGATGGCATCGTCGATGCGCTCCGCTTCGCTACCGCTGTGCAGACCCCACACCCGCTCGGCGTATTGCAGCAGCTTGGCATGTTTCTGTTTGCGCTTGGCCTGCAGCAGGGCGGGCAGCACCACCGCCAGAGTCTGGGCGTGGTCGAGGCCGTGCAGGGCAGTCAGCTCGTGACCCAGCATGTGGGTGGCCCAGTCCTGCGGCACACCGGCACCGATCAGGCCGTTCAACGCCATGGTGGCGCTCCACATGATGTTGGCGCGTACCTCGTAGTTGTGCGGCTCGGCCAGCGCCTTGGGGCCCTCTTCGATCAGGGTCAGCAGCAAGCCTTCGGCGAAGCGATCCTGCACCTTGGCATTGACCGGATAGGTGAGGTACTGCTCCACGATGTGGACGAAAGCATCCACCACCCCGTTCGCCACCTGACGCTCGGGCAGGGTGTAGGTGAGCACCGGATCCAGCACGGCAAAACGCGGCATCACGAACGGCGAGAAGAAGTGCACCTTGTCGCCACTGCTGCGACGGGTGATGACGGCGCCCATGTTCATTTCGGAACCGGTCGCCGGCAGGGTCAGCACGGAACCGAGCGGGATGGCGGAATGCACTTCGCTGCCGACGGTCTCGAGAATGTGCCAGGGATCCTTGGCCAGATCGTAGTGCGCAGCAGCGGCGATAAACTTGGTGCCATCGAGCACGGAGCCACCGCCAACGGCGAGCAGGAAGTCGACCCGCTCGGCACGGGCCAGCTCCACGGCGCCCATCAGGGTCTCGTAGGCCGGGTTCGGCTCGATGCCGCCAAATTCAAACAGGGTCATACCGGCCAGCTCGCTGCGGATCTGTTCCAGCAGGCCGCTGCGCACCACGCTGCCGCCACCGTAGGTGATCATGACGCGGGCATCGCTCGGAAGCTGCTCGCGCAGCTGGGCGATCTGCCCTTGGCCGAACAGGATTTTGGTCGGGGTATGGAGAGTAAAGTTGTTCATCGACATTGCCTTCTTCTGAGAGTCAGGGCGGCCAGGCCGCGAAATCATGATTGCATTTTTCTCCAGAACCACCCTACCATCAAGACAACATCCTGCTTGATTCTTGCCTATTTCTACAAAGCAGCGAAAACCGGAACTGTCGAATCAAAGAGCGCCCATGCAAAACCGTTACAGCGACCTCGCCGCCAGATTGACCCGCCACGTCACCGCACCCGGCATCACCCCATCACCGGTGAAACAGGTCAACCTCATCTATACCACCGAGCACCATGGCCGCACCCCGGTGCTCTACCAACCGCGGATGATCGTTATCCTGCAGGGACACAAGGTGGGTTATCTGGCGGATCAGGTATTTCGCTACGACCCCAATCACTATCTGCTGATGACCCTGCCGCTCCCCTGCGAGTGCGAGTGCTTCGCCTCCCCCGAGCAGCCGCTTATCGGTTTTACCATCGAGATCGATCTGGTCACCCTGCAAGAGCTGCTGCTGGAGCTTGGCGATGCCCTGCCCGCCCCCGCGCCACAAAAGAGCGGCGTCCACTCGGTCCCCCTGTCGGAAACCATGTTTTGCGCCGCCGAGCGACTAATCGAGCTGATGGACAACCCGCTGCACGCCAGGGTGCTGGGGCCGCAAACGGTGCGGGAGATGCTGTTCCACGCCCTCACCGAGGGGGGCGGCCCGGCGCTGCAAGCGCTCGCCAATCGCCACAACCATGTGGGCCAGATCGCCCGGGTGCTGCGTATGATAGAGTCCCGTTATGCCGACAACCTCACCATGGAGGAGCTGGCGCGGGAGGTGAACATGAGCGTCTCCGCCTTTCACCACCACTTCAAGGCGGTCACAGCCACCTCGCCGCTGCAGTACATCAAGTCGTTTCGCCTGCACAAGGCGCGGATGATGATGCTGCACGATGGCATCAAGGCGGGCACCGCGGCGGCCAGAGTCGGTTACGAGAGCAACTCCCAGTTCAGTCGGGAGTACAAGCGCTTCTTCGGCAGCACGCCGACGGATCAGGCCTCCCGCTTCCGGGATGGCCAGCTGCGCATCATCGAGGGATAACAAGAGAGGGATTACTTATGCGTTCACTGCTTTGCCTGTTCACCGCTTTACTGCTGACGGCCTGTACCGGGATTGCCGACGGCATTCGCCCCGTTACCGGCTTCCAGCTCGATCGTTATCTTGGCACCTGGTATGAGATTGCCCGCCTCGACCACAGCTTCGAGCGGGGGCTGGAGCAGGTGAGCGCCACCTACAGCCTGCGGGACGATGGCGGCGTCAAGGTGCTCAACCGCGGCAAGCAGAGCGATGGCAGCTGGCGCGAAGCCGAGGGCAAGGCCTACTTCGTCGATAGTCCTGACGAGGCGCGGCTCAAGGTGAGCTTCTTCGGCCCCTTCTACGGCGGCTACAACGTCATCGACCTCGATCCCGATTACCAGCTCTCGCTGGTGACCAGCTACAACCACGACTACCTCTGGATCCTCTCCCGCTCACCCAACCCGCCCAAGGCGAAGGTGGATGCGCTGGTCGCCAAGGCGAAGTCGCTGGGCTTTGCCACCGACCAGCTTATCTGGGTCAAACAGACCCCTTAAGCCAGTCGTGAAATAACAAAGGGCAGCCCGCGGGCTGCCCTTTTTCATGGAGAGTTGGCGGAGGATCAGAGCCGGAAGCGGCCGATCTCCTGCTCCAGCCGCTCGGTCAGCGACTTGAGCTCGGCCGCCTGCGCCGCCTCGTTGCCCGCCTGCTCGGCCAGCTCTTGCGAGACGTGGCGGATATTCTCGGTATTGCGGCTGATCTCGCCGGTCACCGAGGTCTGCTCCTCGGCCGCCGCCGCGATCTGGGTCGCCATGTCGCTGATGGAGCCGATCGCCTCGTTGATCCGGGCAAGGCTCTGGTTGGCCGCTTCCGCATCCTCGACGCTGGTACCCGCCAGCTGACGGCTGGTCTCCATGCCACCCACGGCGCGACGGGTGGTCTGCTGCAGGGTCTCGATCATCTGCTGGATCTCGTCGGTGGAGTCGTGGGTACGGCGTGACAGCACCCGCACCTCGTCCGCCACTACCGCAAAACCGCGGCCCTGCTCACCGGCCCGGGCCGCCTCGATGGCGGCGTTGAGCGCCAGCAGGTTGGTCTGCTCGGCGATGCCGCTGATGGTCGCCAGAATGCCGCTGATCTTCTGGGCATGGCTGTCGAGCTCATTGATGATTTGGCTGGCATCGGCCACTTCGTCCGCCAGACCGGTAATGCTGCGCTGACTCTGGCCAACCTGGGATTGACCGGCGACCGCCAGTGCGACCGCATCGGTGGCGGTGGTGGCGGCAAACTCGGCGTTGCCGGCGATCTCCTGGGTAGCGGAAGCCATCTCGGTCACCGCGGTCGCCACCATCACGATCTCGTCCTGCTGCTGGCGCACCCGCTGACTGCGAGCCTGCGCCCCGGCCGCCTGGGCACGGGACTGTGCCGCCAGCTCGACGGTCACATCCCGCAGCCGGCTGACGATACCGTGCAGCCGCGCCACAAACTGGTTGAAGTTCTGGGCCAGCTGACCCACCTCATCCTTGCTGTGAGTGTTGATGTGAACGGTGAGATCCCCCTCGCCGTGGGCAATGTCGTGCAGGGCGTGCGCGACCCGACCGAGATCGGCGAACAGGTATTTGAAGGTGGCGGTGAGCAGGGCGCTGAACACCAGCATCAGCACCAGGGTCAGCCCCACCAGCTCCCACAGCAGACTGCTGAGCGGCGCTTCCAGCACATCGCGATACATCACCATGGCCAGCAGCCAGTCGGTGCCCGGCACCGGTTGTACCGCCAGCAGCACATCCCGCCCGTCGAGGGTGGCGGCGTGCAGCTCGCTGTTTTCGCGGCCCCACTGCTGGAAGGTGGCGGCAGAGAGTCCCGGCGCCAGCTCGGCGATGGGCTTGAGTGCCAGATCCTTCTGCGGATGGCCGACGATGAGGCCACTGCTGTCGAGCAGCATGGCGTAGCCCTCACCCTGCACCTTCATCGCCAGCACCTCGTCAATAAGCTTGTCGAGCGCCAGGTTGGCCCCCACGGCGCCGACCAGCTCGCCCTGATGGCGTACCGGCTCGGAAAGAGTGACCACCAGCTTCTGCATGGTGACGCTGACATAGGGGGCAGTGACGATCAGCTGTCCCGCCTTCACCGCATCCTGATACCAGGGGCGCTCGCGTGGGTCATAGTTGCCGGTGTTGAGGGAGGGATCCTGCCGGGTCATCACCCCCTGCGCGGAGCCAAAATAGGTGAGCCCGAACCCACCGGAGGTATAGGCCTGCTTCAGGTGGGGCACCAGCTCGGCTTGGGGGTTATCGCTGATCAGGTTGACCAGCGCATGGACGGTGTTCTTGCGATCCGTCATCCATTCGCCGATGGCGACCGAGTAGGCGTGGCCATAGTTGACCGCCTCGCTCTGGATGGCGCTCATGGTGCGGGATTTTAGGGTGTGAAAGGCAACGATGCCGAGCAGTGATGCCATCAGCAGCACTACGCCAAGACTGGTGGCCAGCAGCTTGCCGCGCAGAGAGAGGGTCATGACGACGAATCCTTGTTGTTGTGTCAGGCAGGGAAAACCCTGATGTATCAAAGGCTATCGGCCGCAATATGAACAGACTTTAGTGAATCTGTATATTTTCCCATCTATCAACAACAGAACGCGCTATTCGTGTGAACCAGATCGCTATTCCATGCTACTGACTCTTGTAACAACAAAGCAGCAGGCCGCCCGAAGGCGGCCTGTCACTTACCCCTGATATGCACCGGCTGAGTAGGTCAGCTCATAGCTGTGGCTGTAGATCTCGACGATATTGCCGAAGGGATCTTCCATGTAGACCATGCGGTAGGGTTTCTCGCCCGGGTAGTACTCGCGCACCGGCATCCGCTGCTTGCCGCCCGCTGCGACGATGCGCGCCGCCAGCCCCTCGACATCCGGATCCTGCACGCTGAAGTGAAACACCCCGCTCTTCCAGAATTCGAAGTTGTTCTCACGGCGCTCGCTGTTGGGAAACTCGAACAGCTCGATGCCGATCTTGTCGCCGGTGGAGAGATGAGCGATGCGGAAGGAGCCCCAGCCCGGGCCAAACACGTCGTTGCACATCACGCCGATGGCGGAGTCATCCTCGGTGATGGTGGTCGCCGGCATGATGAGATACCAGCCCATCACCTTGGTATAGAACTCGACTGCCTTGTCGAGGTCAGTCACCGTGATGCCGATGTGGGAGAAGTTGCGCGGGTAAGTCATAAGTCACCTTGAAATTGTGTGTGGGAAACAGGTGACATGATAGGAAGAGGCGCCATAATGAAAAATAAGGTCAAACTAATGGAAGGCATAAATTAAATTTATGGTTAATCCACTCTGGCTCCACACCCTGGTGGTGGTGCATGAAACCGGCAGTTTTACCCGTGCCGCCGATCGGCTGGATCTCACTCAGGCCGCCGTCAGTCAGCATATCTCGCGCCTCGAGGCCGAATTCGGCCCCCTGCTGCTGCGCAAGCCCCGTCTGCTGGAGCTCACCCCGCGCGGGCTGGTGCTGCTCGACTTCGCCCGCCAGCAGGAGCAGGCCGCCGAACAGCTGCGAGCCCGTCTATCTGACGACGATCCTCACCGCGGCGCTATCTCCCTCAGCACACCCGGCAGCATCGGCCTGCTGCTCTATCCCCTGCTGCTCGACCAGCAACAGGAGCATCCCGGACTCGCCATCCAGCACCGCTTTGCTCCCACCCCCGACATAGTGCAGGCGGTACTGGCAGGGCGCAGCGATCTGGGACTGGTGGATCAACCGCCGGAGCACCCCAGCATCGCCGCCGAGCCCTTCGCCCGCGAACCCCTCTGTCTGGTGGTGCCCAACGATGGCGAGGAGCAGAGCTGGCAGCACCTCTGTCAGCTCGGCTTTATCGATCACCCGGATGGCCGCAGCATGGCTCAACGCCTGCTGGGACGACGCTACCCCGGCCAGCGCTTTGACGAGATCCCGCTGCGCGGCTTTACCAACCAGATCGGCCTGATCCTGGAGCCGGTCGCCCGTGGCCTCGGCTTTACCGTGCTGCCCCGCTTCGCCGTCACCGCCTTTGCCCAACAGGAGAAGATCCGGGTGATCCAGAGCCGGATCGAGGTGATCGACACCCTCTGGCTGATCTACCGCGCCGAGTGGCCGCTCCCCGCCCGCCACCAGCGGCTGGTCACCGTCCTGAAACAGCGGGTTGCAGCACACTGAACGCTCTTGCGGCAGACATCGAGATCAATGTGGCCACAGTCACCGGGGCTAGCGGCTAGAAGGAGAAGGGAGAGAAGAGAAAGGAGAGAGGGATAAATTGGCGAACGCCGAAAATGCGAAAGGCCAGCTCAATGAGCTGGCCTCTCTGAAAATGGCAGGGGCGGCAGGACTCGAACCCGCAACCATCGGTTTTGGAGACCGCTGTTCTACCAATTGGAACTACGCCCCTGCAACAAACGAGGCGTAGTATACAAAGCGGGTTTCAAAGGTAAAGGCTTTTTTTACGATTTTAATGCGATTGCACAAATCCCGAACAAGTCGCGCTTGTTTGTGCAGCAAAGCGGGATAACTTGCTGTATTTACAGCCCTGCCGGGGTAGGAATGGGACATAAATGGGGGTAGGGTGAAATCAGGTACCGGGAGGCCACTTATGCTCAATTACCGATTGCTCCAACAACTGGCGCCCCTCAACTTCAGGGACGAACGCAAGACAGAGGCCCTGCCCGCCTATCTTGAACGGGTCGCGCCGCTGGTGCCCTTTATTCCTGAAAATGTGCTTTCCCAGTGGATTTACCGTCATTGGCGCGGTTTTGAGTCCAACTGGAGCTTTATCGATCTCGCCAGCCATCAATTCACCTGTGAAAGCTGGCCCACCGCGCAACTGGTAGAGCAGGTGGACTCCCGCCATATGGAGGTGATCGAGCGCTGGGGGGAGATGCTGCGCAGCAACCGCTATGTCCGTCGCTCCTGGCTCGGCGAGAAGATGCTGAGCGAAGGGAGCTGGCCCGAGCCGGTCATCGTGCTGGCGCCGGAGGCGGGAGCCAGCTACCCGAACGGTCATCCCCTGCCCCGCCCCTACTGCCTGCTGGAAGGACACCACAGACTCGGTTATTTGCGCGCCATGGCCCGCGATGGGGAATCGCTACAAGAGACGCACAAGGTGTGGATTTGTCGTCACATTCCCGCCACTTAAACGTTTTTCACGCTGAATTTGGCATCGGAAATAAAATTTTGACAATTGAAAAAGCGGCCCTATAATCTGTCCGGTTTTGAAAAAGGTCGGGACGAAACGATGCAGTTTTTGATTCAGAAAACAGCCTTGCAGACGGGTGGTGCGCACCAGAGCGGCCCCGTTGTTTCCGGTTCCCACCCCAACGATCCCCAGTTATTTTTAAAAAAAGCCCCTGTTTCAGGGGCTTTTTTTTGTGCCCGAAAAACCTCCAATGATGTCAAAGGGAATGCAGACGATGACCAATCCACTCTATAAGAAACATGTCATCTCCATTTCGGACCTGACCCGGTCAGAAATGGAACTGGTAGTCTCAACCGCACAACGGTTGAAGGCTGAACCTGACACCAGCCTGTTGAAAGACAAGCTGGTTGCCAGCTGCTTCTTCGAAGCCTCCACCCGCACCCGCCTCTCGTTCGAGACCGCGGTACAGCGCCTTGGCGGCAACATCATCGGCTTCGCCGACGGTGGCAACACCAGCGCCAAGAAGGGCGAGACGCTGGCTGACTCCATCAAGATCATCGGCTCCTACTCGGATGCGGTGGTGATGCGCCACCCGAAAGAGGGCGCGGCCCGTCTGGCCTCCGAGTTCTCCCGCGTGCCGGTCATCAACGGCGGCGACGGCTCCAACCAGCATCCGAGCCAGACCCTGCTCGACCTGTTCACCATCCATGAGACCCAGGGTCGTCTGGACAACCTCAACGTCGCCTTCGTCGGTGACCTGAAATATGGCCGCACCGTGCACTCGCTGGCCCAGGCCCTCAGCCTGTTCAACTGCCGTTTCTTCTTCATCTCCCCGGAAGCGCTGGCGATGCCGGACTACATCTGCGAAGAGCTGGAAGAGAAGGGTATCCAGTTCAGCGTCCACCAGACCATGGAAGAGGTGATGCCGGAGCTGGACATCCTCTACATGACCCGCGTCCAGAAAGAGCGCTTCGACGAGACTGAATACAAGCACATGGCCGCCAAGTTCATTCTGGAGCTGGCAACCCTGGAAGGGGCCAAACCCACCATGAAGATCCTGCATCCCCTGCCCCGCGTCGACGAGATCGATGTGGCGGTCGATAAGACTCCCCACGCTTGCTACTTCCAGCAGGCGGAGAACGGGGTCTATGCACGCCAGGCGCTGCTGGCACTGGTACTGAACGAAACTGTCTGAGCTTAGGGGAATATCATGTCTGACAAGAACCAACTGCAAGTCGAAGCCATCCGTCACGGCTCCGTCATCGATCACATCCCCGCTGGCCAGGGCATCAAGATCCTCAAGCTGTTCCAGCTGGTTGAAACCCAGGAGCGGATCACCGTCGGCTTCAACCTGAAATCCGGCGCGCTGGGCAAGAAGGATCTCATCAAGATTGAGAACACCCGCCTGACCGAACAGCAAGCCAACCAGCTGGCGCTGTTCGCCCCGAAAGCGACCGTCAACATCATCGAAGACTTCAATGTGGTGAAGAAGCACCAGCTGGAGCTGCCGGAGTTCATCGCCGGGGTGTTCCACTGCCCCAACTCCAACTGCATCTCCCATAACGAGCCGGTGGACAGCTACTTCCGGGTGCGCGAAGTGAAAGGCGTGGTGCGGATGAAGTGCAAATATTGCGAGAAGTCCTTCACTCAGGACATCGTCAGCGAGCGTTACTGATATCTGATTGGGCCCTGCGGGGCCCATTTTTGAACCCTGTCACATCACCGAATTTCCAGTCAGCTATAATTTGCCATCGCAAGATGGTAATGCCCGTTCATTCCCTGCATATAGATGGATTATCAGTGTTTTTGCCTGATAACTGACTGCTATGGCAGATATCGCGCGTTTACCTCCGGTCATCATCAAAGGAATTCGCTGTGGTCAAAACCCTCAGTCGTCCCGTTGCCCAAGAGCCCGATCTGGCCCAGCTGGATGCCTGTCGCCAGATCATCGGTCAGCACTGCTACAGCACCCAGGAAGAGATCCGCCGCGAGCTGTCGGAGCGCGGCTTTGCCGACATCAGCCAGTCCACCATCTCCCGCCTGCTGCGCCGCCTCGGCGTCGCCAAGGCGCAGAATGCCAACGGCAAGAAGGTCTACACCTTGGTCGATGAGCAGCTGGAACCCGCCGGCAGTACCCGCTCGATCCACGACATGGTGCGCGAAGTGGTACACAACCAGCAGATGGTGCTGATCCACACCACTCCGGGGGCCGCCACCGTGGTGGCTCGCCTGCTGGATCGCAACGCCAATCCCGAGATCATGGGCGCCGTCGCAGGCAATGACGTGGTGCTGGTCGCGCCGCGCCATATCAGCCGTACCCGTCAGGCCCATGCTGCCGTGGTGCGTACACTGGCGCAGGCCCGCTAAGCTCTCTCCCCAAATACATCGAGGCGACCTGCGGGTCGCCTTTTTGTTACCTGCTACTTTGTGCCCATCACTTCTTGTGCCCATAAAAAAGGCTCTGTCCCAATTACGTGTTGAAAGGCTAATCTTGAAGTAGGCCATCACCTTGAGGTCTACCATCATGGATACCCCAGCCTTTC
>NZ_JBFODV010000252.1:0-2610 GCF_040908495.1 Aeromonas sp. R1-1
ACTGCCGCACCTTTACCGAGAACGACCGCTGCGATATCTGCGCCAATCCCAAGCGGGAAGAGAATGGCCTGCTCTGCGTGGTGGAGAGCCCGGCGGACGTGGCGGCCATCGAGCAGACCGGCCAGTTCTCCGGTCGCTACTTTGTGCTGATGGGTCATCTGTCGCCGCTGGACGGCATAGGCCCGGAGGAGCTGGGGCTCGATATTCTGGAGCGCCGTCTAAAGGAAGAGCACATCAGCGAACTGATCCTCGCCACCAATCCGACCATCGAGGGGGATGCCACCGCCTGGTATATCGCCGACATGGCCCGTGCGGCCGGGGTGGAGGTGAGCCGCATCGCCCACGGGGTGCCGGTGGGGGGCGAGCTGGAGCTGGTGGATGGCACCACGCTCTCCCACTCCCTGATGGGGCGCCAGCGCCTCAAGTAAGGGGCGGGTGGCGGCAAGTCGCGAAAAACTGAACATAAAATCGGCGGTTACACGCCAACAGGGGGCGAATGAGCAGGATTGCACATTCGCCCCCTTGATATTTGGATCGTTGTCCCCATCTAGGTTGGGCATATGTTCAACCCGATGTTTCTGAGGATTGGTCCATGACCCAAAGTGTTCATGCCGAAACCCACGGCTTTCAGACTGAAGTCAAACAACTGCTGAGCCTGATGGCTCACAGCCTCTACTCCAACAAAGAAGTATTCCTGCGCGAGCTGATCTCCAACGCCTCCGATGCGGCGGACAAGCTGCGCTTCAAGGCGCTTTCCGATGCCTCTTTGTTCGAAAACGACGGCCAGTTGCGTGTGCGTCTGGTGGTGGACAAAGAGAAGCGTACCCTGACCATCTCCGATAACGGGATCGGTATGACCCGCGATCAGGTGATTGAGCACCTGGGTACCATCGCCAAGTCCGGCACCGCAGAATTCTTCAAAAACCTCTCCGGCGATCAGGGACGTGACTCCCAGCTGATCGGCCAGTTCGGGGTCGGTTTCTACTCTGCGTTTATCGTGGCCGACAAGGTGACCGTGGTCTCCCGTGCCGCCGGTACTGCTCCGGAGCAGGGCGTACAGTGGGAATCGGAAGGGGAAGGCTCCTTCACCGTGGCTGATGTGACCAAAGAGGGTCGCGGTACCGACGTCATCCTGCACCTGCGTGCCGAAGAGGACGAGTTCCTCGACGACTGGCGTTTGCGCTCCGTGGTGGGCAAATATTCCGATCACATCAGCGTACCGGTCGAGATGTTCAAAGAGGGAACCCCGGATCGCGAAGAGGATGGCGAGACCATCGTCGGCACCCCGGGCGAGTGGGAGCAGGTCAACCGCGCCACGGCACTGTGGACTCGCAACCCGAAAGATATCAAGGACGAGGAGTATCAGGAGTTCTACAAGCACGTCGCCCACGACTTTGAAGATCCGTTGCTGTGGGGTCACAACCGGGTGGAAGGGGCGCAGGAGTACACCAGCCTGCTCTACGTGCCGGCCCGCGCACCGTTCGACCTCTACAACCGCGAGCAGAAGCACGGTCTGAAGCTCTATGTGCAGCGCGTCTTCATCATGGATGACGCCGAGCAGTTTATGCCGACCTACCTGCGCTTCGTCAAAGGGGTGCTGGACTCCAACGATCTGCCGCTCAACGTCAGCCGTGAAATTCTGCAAGACAACAAGGTGACCGCCTCCCTGCGCAAGGCTTGCTCCAAGCGGGTTCTGACCATGCTTTCCAAGCTGGCGAAAGACGATGCCGAGAAGTACGCCAAGTTCTGGAAAGAGTTCGGTAACGTGCTCAAAGAGGGCCCGGCCGAGGATTACGCCAACCGCGAAGAGATCGCGAAGCTCCTGCGCTTTGCCAGCACCGCTGGCGAGGGCGAAGCCCAGACCGTCTCTCTCGAGGATTACGTTGGCCGCATGAAGGAAGGTCAGCAGAAGATTTACTACATCACCGCTGACTCCTATGCTGCAGCCAAGAACAGCCCGCACCTCGAGATCTTCCGCAAGAAGGGTGTCGAAGTGCTGCTGATGTGGGAGCGTGTGGATGAGTGGCTGATGAGCCACCTGACCGAGTTCGACGGCAAGCAGCTTATCTCCGTCACCCGTGGCGAACTGGATCTCGGTGATCTGGAAGACGAAGCCTCCAAGCAGGCCCAGGAAGAGGCCGAGAAGGCCAACGCTGGTCTGGTTGAGCGGGTCAAGAAGAGCCTGGGCGATGCAGTGAAAGAGGTGCGTGTCACTAACCGTCTGACCGACTCCCCCTCCTGCATCGTCACCGACGCCTACGGCATGAGCACCCAGATGATCAAGCTGATGCGTGCGGCTGGCCAGCCGGTACCGGAGCAGAAGTACATTCTGGAGCTCAACCCTGATCATGCGCTGGTGAAGAAACTCGATACCATCGCCGACGAGGCACTGTTCGGTGAGTGGGTCACCCTGCTGCACGAACAGGCCCAGCTGGCCGAGCAGGGCGGGCTGAACGATCCGGCGAGCTTCGTCTCCCGCATCAACCGTCTGCTGCTGCAAGCCTAAGCCGCAACGCCTGTCTAGTCCTGAAATAGGTTTACACATTTTCAACTAGCATTTCTCTACTCAGAACCCCCTATGTACCGCATCGGGGGTTCTGTATTTCAACG
>NZ_JBFODV010000253.1:0-27499 GCF_040908495.1 Aeromonas sp. R1-1
GCTCAAGCCGCGTCCCCTCCCCCAGCAAGGTGTTGACCACCCCGGCAAAGCCGAGCTTGCCGCCGCCAACGCTCAGGGCCAGCAGAGCAAGCGCCAGCAGCGCCACGGCCAGCAGCGCCAGCCAGCGCCAGCTCGGCAGATGGAGCAGCAAAGAGCGGTTGCCGGCCCGCAGGCAGAGCATATCGGTAGGTGTACGCATCAGCCCCTCACTTGACGGTCAGCAGGGTACGAAAGCCCCCGCGATGAACGATGGCGATCAGCACTGGTGCACCGATCAGGGCCAGAATGACCCCGTTGGGCAACTCGAACGGCTGGATCAGCCAGCGCGCCAGAATGTCGGCCAACAGCAGAAACAGCATGCCGAACAGAGCGGAGAAACAGACCTGCACCGACAGCTTTACCGGCTCCACCAATCGGCCACAGTAGGCAGCCAGAAAGCCGACAAAGCCGATGGGGCCGGCGATGGCGATGGCACTGGCGGTAAACAGGGTGGCGGCCAGCAGCACGCCAATTCGCACCCGGTTTGGGCGGATCCCCAGCGCCTGGGCCTGACTATCCCCCATCTGCATCAGGGTCAGCTGGCGACAGAGCAGCAAGGTGATGACAAACGCCGCCAGCACGAAGGGCAGTACGGCGATGATGGCATCGAGATTGGCCGCCGACAGGGAGCCGAGGTTCCAGAAGCGGTACTGCTCCAGCACCATCTTGTTGGAGAGCAGCAGAAAGCTGGAGAGCCCGCCGAAGGTGGCGGAGAGCGCCACCCCGACCAGAATAAGCTTCAGCGGATTGGAGCGTCCAATCATCATGCCTAGCCCCAGCACAATCACGTTGCCGAGCAGCGCGCCGAGGCCGGCCCAGAGCAGATAGCCGTAGGCGGACTCCACCCCGAACCAGGTGAGCCCCACCACCAGCGCAAAGACGGCCCCGGCGTTGACCCCGAGCAGACCGGGCTCCGCCAGCGGGTTGCGGGTCGCGCTCTGCAACAAGGAGGCCGCCAGAGATAAAGAGGCGCCGACCACCATGGCGCAGAGGGTGCGCGGCAGTCGCAAGGTATTGAGCACCATGGCGAGCTTCTCGTCACTCGCCCAAGGCGCGTAACCCATCAGGTAGCCGAACACCTCGCGGGCACCATAGACGCCCGCACCGGTGGCGAGCGAAAGAGAAAGCAGTATGAACAGGAGGAACAATCCCAGCCAGAACAGAGGGGTCTGGTACTTAACCACCCTTTACGACTCCTTGCGTTGGGTCTGACAACATGCAGCCAAACCGACGTGAAAACAGGGCGCTCTTGTGTCAACGGAAATAAAAACGCCGGCCGGACGAATACCCGGACGGCGCAATACTAAATGCAAATCATTTTTATTTGCAAGGGTGAATCAGGTATTCTTTCGCATCCGCTTAATTATCCATCACATCGTGACGGGTCTGATGATAGGCCTCTTCACTCTTGCCCCGGCGCCAGTACGGCACGGCGTAGAGCGACTGGCGATCCACCTCGAGCACGGAGCGAAAATGGCGGCGCAGCGGCAACACCAGCGCCTCTTCTCCACCCAGCCAGAAGAAGCCGCCATCGCGCACCAGCGGCAGAGCAATCACATGCTCCAGCAGGCCGCTGGACTCGGGCTCGCCGACAAACCAGTGACAGCGCACCCCGACCGGCAGCATCAACGGCTGAGCATCGGCCTGATCCGGCACCAGAATCGCAATTTCCCCTCTGGCCTCGGCAGGCATCACCTCACACATCGCCATGATGGCGGGCAAGGCGGTGAGATCCCCTACCAGGCAGTAATGCTCGGCCGATTGCAGCATGGGGTTGGGGCCACCCGGCCCGGAGAGGATCACCTTCTCTCCCGGCTTGGCATGGGTAGCAAAGGCGCTGGCGGGCCCGCCTTCACCGTGCAGCACGAAGTCGATATCAATTTCCTGCTCATCACGGCGAAACGCGCGGATGGTGTAGGTGCGGATCACCGGCTTGTCAGTCGGGTCACTCCAGCGCGGGCCGCTCGGGGTCATTGCAGGCAGCACCGGCTCTACCTGATGGGGCTGGGCCAGCATCACCTTGATATGGGCCCCACCGCAGGTAAAGGGATAGTCAGCCAGTTCGCTGCCACCAAAGGTGATGCGACGCAAATGGGGGGTGATCTGGGCAATGGCTTTGACAGTCAGCAGACGGGGGCGATTGGGAGGCAGAGATGGGGACACGATGGGGCTCCTCGTTGAGTGTGTCGCCCATGCTACACGCAAATAGGAATCACTATCAAATAAGATTATTTTTCGTCTAATAGCTACAAACTGGTTTCAAACATCCCCAACCACTCGCATTCACACCCCAATCCAGAAATAGGCTTTATGCACGCTAGCTCCATGATTGGGCAAAGAAAGCAGCCGGACAACGCCACCGTCACAAAGGGTTCCATTTGCTTATTTCGACCATAGTTTTTCGAGATCAAATTTTATTTCCCAATAAGTTTCCTATCCTTAGTGAAGCAGTTAATGTAAGCACAGGATGCCAAACAGGATTGTATGATGGATGACCAGATCCTGATTATTGATGATGACGATCTCTCCCTCCCCGACGCACAGCAAGCGGGCTGGAAGGTGATGATTGTTGACGATGAGCCTGAAGTGCATCGCATCACCAAAATCACCTTGAACAAATTCGAGTTTGACAATCGCCCCATCGATTTTCTGCATGCCTATTCCGCGGCACAGGCCAAGGAGTTGCTGGCCACCACCCCGGACGTTGCTCTGTTGCTGCTGGACGTGGTGATGGAGGTCGACCACGCCGGCCTCGATGTCGTCAAATACGTCCGTGAAGATCTGCAAAACAAGATGGTACGCATCGTGTTGCGTACCGGCCAACCCGGCCAGGCGCCGGAAGATGACGTGGTCACCAACTACGACATCAACGACTACAAGGATAAAACCGAGCTCACCTCCCAGAAGCTGCGCACCCTGCTGCGGGCCAGCCTGCGATCCTATCGGGATATTCGCACCCTGGAGAGTAACCGTCAGGGGCTGGAAAAAGTCATCGAAGCCTCCAAGGGGATCTTTGAGAAACGGGCCCTGCGCCAGTTTGTCGAAGGCGCCCAGGAGCAGCTCAGCGCCCTGCTCCATCTGGGGGAAACCCAGATATACGACGTCAAGCAATACGCCTATGAGGTGAAGGATCAAGTATTGGAGCCCCTGCTCCCCGGCCATCCCGCCATGCTCCTCACGGACGCGCCTGAGATCCTGCGCCAGGCCATGAGCAAGCGCAGCAACGTCTATAACGCCACCCAGATGGTGCTCTACTGCCAGAATCCGCGCCACCACCTGCTGTTCCACATCGAGACCACCCGCCAGCTCAGCCAGATCGATACCAGTCTGCTGACCCTGTTTACCGAAAACATCATAGTGGCGCTGGAGAATATCCGGCTCAATGAGGTGATCGCCGACAACCAGCGGGAGATCATCTATCGCATCGGCGAACTAGTCGAAACCCGTTCCAAAGAGTCAGGGCTGCACGTCAAACGAGTCGCGCTCTATACCGAACAGTTCTGCCACCTTATGGGCATGAGCGAAGAGCAGAGCGAACTGGTGAAACGTGCCTCGCCGCTCCATGACATTGGCAAGGTGGGAATTCCCGATGCCATCTTGCACAAGCCGGGCAAGCTGACACCGGAGGAGTGGGAGATCATGAAAACCCACGCCCAGCTCGGGCAGGATATGCTCTCCGGCAGCGATCTGGCGCTGTTTCAGATTGGTGCCACCATCGCTGGCAATCACCATGAGAAATGGAATGGCAGTGGCTATCCCCGCGGTTTGAAGGGGGCCGATATTCCGCTGGAGGGGCGGATTGTGGCGCTGGCTGACGTGTTCGATGCTCTGGGTTCGGATCGCTGCTACAAGAAGGCGTGGCCGCTGGACAAGGTGCTGGCCCTGATTGAAGAGGAGAAGGGGCAGCATTTCGACCCCCAGCTGGTCGAGCTGATGATGGCCAATCTGGACAAGTTCCTCGAGATCCGCGAGCAGAACAAGGATGTCTATATCGGCGAACACTGATAGCCAGCTTGTTCTGTTTATGAACTAAAAAAAACCGCCCTGCTTATCAGGGCGGTTTTTTATCTCTGGCATCACGCCACTTCAGTACGAAGGTTACTGCTCTGGCAGATTGAGATCCAGCTTGGCAGCAGGTTGTCCGGCTTGCTGATTCTCGGCCTGCGCAGCGGCCAGAGCACGCTTCAGGGCACGCCGTTTTTGTATCACCACAAACCCGACCCCACCCAATACCGCCAGCAGCACACCACCACCCGCCAATGCCCAGATCAGCCAGCCCATTTCCTCCTCTGCCGGAGCTTCATGGGTCGCCTCGGCACTGGAGGCCGGTGCGGCGGCCGACACCACCTCTACAGGAGGCGGCGGTGGCGGGAAGACATTGAAGGTTTTCACCGGCAACTCGATTTTCAGCTCACGGCCGAGGCGAGTGGTGCCATAGAGGGTTGCTTTCACCTCATGCTGACCGACCTCCTTGATGTTGGAGAGATCGATATCAAGCTTGGGATCGCTGGCGATCTCGCTGAACTCGTAGAGGCCGCCCACATTGCTGGTCACACTCCCCTTGACCACCACGGAAGCGGGATCCAGCTCATCACGGTCGATTAGCAGTGAGAGCTTGGCACCGAGCTCATCCGAAGGCGGCGACAAGTTATAGCTGAACGGGTAGGGGTAAAGCAGTACATCCTGATAACGGGCACGGACAAACACCTGATTGCCCGTACTGAACATGGCGCGGTACTTGCCACCGGGAATATCCTGCAGCGTCACTTCCGCCGTCATGATGCCATCGCCTGGCACCTCATCTAGCCCCTTGCCATCATCGCGATAGTGGCCAAGTACTTGATCCAGCACGATCTCTTTCTTATCGGCATCGCTGAACGATTGCAGCTTGACGGTCATGCCAAGGTCAGAGAGATAGTATTTATCTTTCGGCGGCTGACCATTGATCAGCAACCACGCCTTGAGCTTGACCACCTCCCCCTGATAGAGCTGCATCGGCAGGGCGGCGATATCGAGCCGGATATCGGAGAGAATGCGCACCCGGTTATCGGGATCCACCTCGCCAATCGCCTGCCAGGGGCCCGGCATGGGATTGCGCAGGGTAATGAGATCATGCTCTGGCAGCGCCAGCCAACCCACATCGGCAGGTTTGACCTTGCCCACGTAAAGCTTGCTGCCATCGGGGCGAACCAGGATCACGGACGGGGTGCCCGGCTTGCGCTTGATGATGAAGGTGATCTCCTTAACCCCATAATCGATGCGAAAGCGGTTATCCAGCAGCGGAATATCGGAAGGGGCAAATACCTCGGTCGCCGTCGCCCCCAGCGAGAGCAATAGCAGCAAACCGGCATACCACTTGCTCATTGCCGCCACAGACAACTTCCTCCTTTCTTCTGTACCAGGTCCAGTCTCGCCTCGTGCAGGGCCTGAACCTCGGTGCTGGCACGCACCACCTTGAGGGCGGGTCGGTTGCTCTCTAACCGGCGAATGCTGGTGTCCTGATTGCTTTCGTTTTCGTTGCTCTCGGTGGCCAGATTGAGTTTGGTCTGGCCGCCGGTCATCAGCAGGTACACGTCCGCCAGGATCTCCGCATCGAGCAGAGCCCCGTGCAGGGTACGGTGGGAGTTGTCGATACCGTAACGATCGCACAGCACATCCAGGTTGTTGCGCTTGCCGGGGAAGAGATCCCGCGCCATCGCCAGGGTATCTGTGATGGTGCAGATATCCGCCGTCTTGAAGTTGAGTCCGAGCTTGCTGAACTCGTAGTCCATGAAGCTCACGTCAAACGGTGCGTTGTGAGCGATCAGTTCGGCGCCCCGGATGAACTCGAGGAATTCGTCGGCAATCTGGCTGAACGACGGTTTGTCACGCAGAAACTCGTCGGTGATACCGTGCACCTGGATCGCTTCCGGGTCGACCAGACGATCAGGCTTGATATAGACGTGATAGTGGTTACCGGTCAGCTTGCGGTTGATCACCTCCACACAGCCGATTTCGATAATGCGGTGCCCCAGATAGACAGGGCCGCCCGCCGTATTCATACCTGTGGTTTCAGTATCCAGAATGATCTGGCGATTCAGTTGGGGTGTGTTCATGATCCAATCTATGTCAAACTTCGGCTTTACTTACTCGCTAGTTTACCCCAAGCCTCATGTTAAAACAGATTGATTGCTCATGTTAAAACAGATTGATGTCTATACCGACGGCTCCTGCCTCGGCAATCCGGGCCCGGGTGGTTACGGGGCCGTCATGGTCTACGGCAAGCACCGCAAAGAGATTTCCGCCGGATTCAAGTTGACCACCAATAACCGGATGGAGCTGATGGCCGCCATCATGGGGCTGCGCACCCTCAACGAACCGTGCAAGGTGCGCCTCACCACCGACAGCCAGTATGTCCGCCAGGGGATCACCCAGTGGATCATCGGCTGGAAGAAGAAAGGGTGGATGACCGCCAACCGGCAACCGGTCAAGAACGTCGATCTCTGGAAGGAGCTGGATGCGGAAGTGGGTCGCCACCAGATTGAGTGGCTCTGGGTGAAGGGTCACTCCGGCCACCCGGAGAACGAACGGTGCGACGAGCTGGCCAGAGAGGCCGCCTGCGGCAAGGATCTGGCCGAGGATACCGGCTACCAGCCCTGACGGGCCATTCCCGGTGTGGCGAGGGACTTTGGCAGCTGCCAGCGGCGCCGCACCGGGATCAGTGGAAAGCGCCGTTTACGAGCCGCAATCACGTATACCGATGCAAATGCCCTGCAATAATCCCGCCCGATACTCTCCCGCCACCAACTGTGCCAGCTCTGTTTACCCATAAACGAGTAACCGAAACGCTCGTCGAACATCACCTCACATCCCAGCAGATGCAGCCAGTCCGTCACCCGCCCCGGGGTGAACATCCGTGCCGACCAGGGCATTCTGCGCCGCAAGAACGGCACACAGTGACCGATCCCGACCAGACTCATGGGGTTATAGCCACTGATGATCAGCCAGCCATCGTCGGTCAACACTCTTTCGGCTTCGCGCAACACCTGATGAGGATCGGCAGAGAAATCGAGGCAGTGAGCCAGCAGGCAGGCATCGACGCTGCCGGTCCGTACCGGCAGATCGAGGGGATCGCCATACATGTCGAGCAGCCGCCCGCCGGGGGCGACCCCGATCTGGTGACGAATGGAGGAGCGTTTGCAGGAGAGTTCGGCGCTCAGAGCACCAATTTTCAGCAGATGATACCCAAACAGATTGGGACACCAGTTGTCGAGCCGATCCTGGATCTCGGCCGCCACCCAGTCCCCCATAGGCAATGCAGACCAGCTGGTCGGGATCTCGATTTGTTGTTCGGTACGTGCCACCTGCATAATAGGGCTCAACTCGGGGTTTCGAACGCCATCCTGTTATATAAGATACCCTCCCTAAAGAGAAGCAGACTCATGTATCCAGTGATCACAGTTCCAGCCTTTAATGACAACTACATCTGGTTGATCCGCCACGAAAATCACTGTCTGGTGGTCGATCCGGGCGATGCCGCCCCCGTGCTGGAGCGGCTCGAGGCATTGGGGTTGGTGCTCGATGCCATCCTGCTGACCCATCACCATCACGACCATGTCGGGGGCGTCACCGACCTGCTTGCCCACTTCCCCCACGCCCGGCTCTATGGCCCCAAACTTGACCCGATGCCGGATCACCACGGTCAGTGGCTGGAAGATGGCGATCAGATCAACTGGCACGGCCTCGCCCTCGAGGTGATCCATGTGCCCGGGCACACTCGCGGCCACATCGCCTACCACGGCAACGGCATGCTGTTTTGTGGCGATACCCTCTTCTCGGCCGGTTGTGGCCGCCTGTTTGAAGGGACGCCGGAGCAGATGTACCACTCGCTGCAACGACTCGCCGCCCTGCCCGATGAGACACTCATTTATTGTGCCCACGAGTACACCCTCTCCAACCTGCGTTTTGCCTATGCGGTCGAGCCGGACAACCCGGCGATCCGCCGCCAGATCGGGCTGATCAGCAAACTGCGACAACAAGGGCTGCCAAGCCTGCCAACCCGGCTGGGTGACGAACGCACTTTCAACATTTTTCTGCGCTGCGAACAGGATTCAGTGAAATTTTCTGCTGAAAAGCATGGGCTAAAATGCGTGGAAAATCCGGTAGATACCTTCACCATCCTGCGTCAGTGGAAGGACGTTTTTTGAACAAGCCTTGATCAGGGGGCCATTGCCCCTTATGATGCGAGCTGTTTTTCCTAAAAATGACCGGAACGAGATGAAGGTACGAACGGCCTTATTGGCAGCGCTGTTGCTCAGCGGCTGCCAAAACCTGAGCCATCAGGATGACCGGGCGCTAACGGCAATCGAGCCGATCAAGTCCCCCCAGGTCAAGAAAAAAGCGCATAAAAAACACTCTTCCCATTTCCTGTTTGGCGATGAACAGCTGGACGAAATGGAAGATACGGACAATCTGTGGGTGCGTATCAGCGATGATATGCAACTGGAAACTCCGGACAACCCGCGCATCCGCCAGCAACGTGAGTGGCTGTTGCGCAATGATAAGCATCTGGCGACCATTGCCAGCCGGGCTGAACCCTACCTCTATCTGATGGTAGAGGAGATTGAACGGCGTGAGCTGCCAATGGAGCTTATTACTGTCCCGATGATCGAGAGTATGTTTGATCCTCATGCCCGATCCCGCAGCAATGCCGTCGGTTTGTGGCAGTTTGTGCCCGCCACCGGCAAGAACTTCGGTCTACGCCACGACAACTGGTATGACGGACGGCGCGATGTGCTGGCCTCCACCAATGCGGCGCTCGACTATCTGGAATACCTGAACCGCTTCTTTGATGGTGACTGGCTGCAAACGCTGGCCGCCTACAATGCAGGTGAAGGACGGGTTCGCAACGCCATCCAGCGTAACCAGCGTGCCGGCAAGCCGACCGACTACTGGTCGCTCGACCTGCCGCGCGAAACCCAGATGTATGTGCCCAAGATCCTGGCCATGGCTGACATGATCAGCAATGCGGACAAGTACAACGTCCAGCTGCCGGTGCTCGCCAACGAGCCGAAGCTGCGGGTGGTGGAAACCGGCAGCCAGATCGATCTGAACGTGGCGGCCCAGCTGGCCGGTGTGCGCACCTCGCAGCTCAAGGAGGTCAATCCTGCCCTGAGCCGTGGCGTGATGTCACCGCGCGGCCCCTACCGCCTGCTGGTACCGGTTGAATATGCCGATACCCTGGAGCTGGCACTGGCCGACCTGCCCAAGAGCGAACGTATCCGTACCCGCTACTATCAGGTCACCAGTGGCGATACCCTGTCACGCATCGCCCAGAATCACGGCGTCAGCGTCAGCGAGCTGAAACTGGCCAACAATCTGCGTGGCAACAGCCTGCGTCGTGGTCAGCAACTGGTGATCCCGACCCACGGTCAGGTCAGCAGCAAGGCCAGCTCCGCCAGCAAACCGCAGCAGTTGGCAAGCCGTGGCAGCAGCCAGAAGGCCAAGGTCAGTTACAAGGTGCGCTCGGGTGACAACCTGTGGAGCATCAGCCAGGCGCACGGCGTCTCCCACGAAGAGCTCGCCAAGTGGAACGGTCTGAATGCCAAGTCGGCGCTCAAGCCAGGCATGAAGCTGGTGGTCTATCCCAAGCAAGGGAAGAAGAGCGACAAATCGATGGTGTATCAGGTTCGCCGTGGCGACTCCATCTCCTCTATAGCGGCTCGCTTCCAGGTGGCCATCAACGATGTGATGCGCTGGAACCAGCTGGATAAAGGGGATTACCTCAAGCCCGGTCAGGAGCTGACCCTGTTTGTGAAGAACAATAGCTAAGCCTCACCGCTTGAATCCGATAAAAAAAAACGGGGCCAGTCATCTGACTGGCCCCGTTTTTTTTTTACTGCGGTTAACCGCTGCTGTGTCTGAGCCACCGACTAGAACAATGGCTTGGCACCGCCTGCGGATGCATCACCGCTCTGCAGTCAAAACTATCACCGCTCTTCCCAGAGCCTTGTCGGCACCACCATCAGCACGGTGCGCTGACCAATCGCCACGTTGGCATTGGGGAAGACCACCGCCTCACGCGGCTTCTCGACCGTGTAGCGAAGCTCGCCATCCTCGGCCAGCACGAACCCTTGCGGGAACTCGGTGAAGTTGTCCACATCGCTGGCAAACAGAAAGCGAAATTGCTCCGATTTTTTGGTGATCACCCGATCGATGGCAAACAGGGTGAAATCGTCCGCCCGCCACGGCTCCAGCGCCACCTCATCCTGAGTGACCAGCTCTTGCAGCGCTTGGCGGGTTTCGATAAAGCGGGTCATGTCGTTCTCGCCAAACGGGCGCACCTTGCCCAACTCCACCGTAAAGGCGTGGGCACCATGCTGGCGAGAGCTGTAGTAGCTGAAGGTCGTGGTCGGGCTGGCGGAGAGCAGAATGGTACGCACCCCGCAGGCACCGAGGAACTGCACCTGCTCGCGGCAGTGGGGCCGCTCGTGGGGAAAGGGGTAGACGGCGAACTTCTCGTGGCGCGAACCGCGAATAGCGGTGTGCAGATCGTAGTGGTAACGGGGACGAGCCGGATTGGCAAAGAAGCGGCTCACATACTGCTCGAGGCGCATGGCGCGGATCCGCTCCCGATTGCAGAGCCCCTCCCCCTTGCTGTGTGCTCCGGAGAAGAGCCGGTTCATGTTCTCCTCCACCTCCCGCAGCCCCAGATTCATCGCAGCCGGATTGCCAAACAGGAACAGCACCCGATGACGGGCGCTCAGCTCGCCTGAGAGCAGACGACTCAGCAGCTGGTTGCAGATCTCGATGGGAGCGGTCTCGTTGCCGTGGATGCCGCAGGAGAGGACGATATCCTTGCGTCCTCCCGGCTGGTCGCCCGCGCCACTGGCAGGCTCCAGACAGAGCACGCCGGTATCCCAAATGCTGACCTGCGCACCATCGGGCAGGGCAAATTCAAAGGGCTCAAGCTGCCACTCATGGCTGCGGGTCATGGCCAAAAAATCGTGCTGGGGAATCATCCGTCTCACCCTCTCGCTCTGGAATACTATGGCCGGATTATACGCAAGGCATCGCTGCTTAAAATCGTTTTTTAAACAAATTCAAACATTAACGATACAAGTGTGATAACAATCGAACGACGACTGCAATGGCAGTAGCGATTTGGAATAAAGAGGAGAGGAAAAAGGATCAACAAATAACAGGGGGAAAACGGGGGATATAAAACAGACAATGACAGACCTAGCGGCCGGGCGCCACGGGGCAGAACAGCAAACGACTCAGCAGAAAAACAAGGCATCCATGCCCGGCTGATCAACCACGCCAGAACGGCTTGGTGGTCTCTTGATAACGGTCGGCTTCGTTCAGGCCGATATCTTTGAGCAGGTACTCGGGCAGCTCGGAGAGCTGGCGACGGCTGCGGCTGCGCTCCAGCCAGGTCAGAACGGTCATTTTAACGCGAGCAACCAGATTCAATTGGCTGGAATGCTGGTAACCGGTTTCGGTATAAGTCATGTTGGCCATGATGTGGCTCCTCTGAATATTTGTTTACGCACTGGGCTTTATTTGATGCGCAAAGCTTAGTAAGGGAGCAAGGCCGACTCAATTGACGAATTTTGATACGTTACATTAGGAAAACTAATAGTAAAAAACTGACTGATACGATTTTAATGCTTTGATTTATAAAGAATAATTAAGTCACTATTCGACCATCAACGGCCCGCAGCATATTGTGCTGCATGGCAGCATCTTACATATGCAATTTACCGCATTGCCTATGCATTCGCCAATGGACGCGCCATGGGTGGCAACCCCGTCATTACATTCAATTGTTAATTGCGTGATCTCTTTATGATCTTAAATTAACATCATGAAACATAAAACAAACTCACTTTTCCTCCCGCGCAGCTCCCTCAATGACGACCCGAAAACGCCCCTCTTGGCGCGCAACCGGCATACTGGTATGGTTATTTATACAGTAGTTTATTCCCCTGCCCTGACGCCATCGTTTATGCCGTCAGCGGCGGATGAAACCACAGGATCATCGATGGATACCTTTACCCCAACCGCCGCCCTGCGTCAACAGATGGCCGCCATAGAAGCCTCTCTCAACCAGCTGGCCGATCTGCTTGGCCAGCTCGAGCTGCAGGAGGCCCATGTCTATCCCCTCCCCCCGGTGGCACAGGGGGAAGAGCACGACCCGATCGAGCAAATTGAGGTGGGCTATCTCAACGGTGAAGCCGCGCTGACGGCCACCCTCGCCGCCTATCGGGATCACAGCGCCCGCCCCGGCTGCTCCACCAAGGCGACTCACCGGCTGCCCGGCTGGTTGCGCTTTCCTGCCGCCGCAGCCCCCTTGCTGCAACCGCTGATCGACCAAATCAACCAGCACAAACTCGATTTCAAAGCGCTGGTGCAGCAGGCGGGGGGACGGGACGAGAAGTTCGAGCTGGTACATACCGCCCTGCCCGGGGTGATCACTCTGCAGGTCTACCGCAAGCTGACCCTGTTGACAGGTGAGCTGCAATCCCTCGGCTTTACCTGGGCTGACAAGCAGACCATCAATCGCCTAAGTCGCGAGCAGGTGCTTGAGATGCTGGAGCGCAGCCGCCGCTATATACCGGCCCTCTCCAACAACGAGGAGTGGAGCAAGATGGTGGATCAGGAGGTGTACGACATTCGCCGTCTGCCCGCCGATGCCGAGCTGCGGATCCGCCGCCCGGTCAAGACTCACCCGATGATCAACCTGCTCTGGCTGGAGCGCACCCCGCGCAAGCAGCAGATCAAGGCGAGCCTGCCTCTGCTGCTCTGCTCGGATACCCCGCCCGCGGTCACCCATCTGGGCAACTATCCCCCCAAGAGCCGGCAGGCGCGGCGAGATCGCAAGATTGGCGGCGAGCCCATCATCGAGCGGCTGCACCTCTATCTCTATCAGGGGTGACTGGATCAGAAATAGCTGGGCCGCCTTGCCGCGATAAACGAAGTATCCCGCATCAGCACCCCAAATAAGAAAGGGGAGAACATCTCTGGATGTTCTCCCCTTTTCTGTATCGATAGACGGTATGTAAGGCGGCGTCGCCAATCAGCCCATCAGCAGGGCCCGCAGGCTCTCCACATCCAGCCCGCGCACCTCGGACTGGCCGCTCAGCAACCCATCGGCCAGCGCCCGCTTCTCATCGTGCAGGGCGACAATCTTCTCCTCCACCGTCTGCTCGCACACCAGCCGGTACACGGTCACCGGCTGGGTCTGGCCCATCCGGTGAGCCCGATCGCTCGCCTGATCTTCCACCGCCGGGTTCCACCAGGGATCGAGGTGCAGCACGGTATCGGCCTGGGTGAGGTTGAGGCCGGTCCCCCCCGCCTTGAGGCTGATGAGGAACAGCGGCACCTCCTCATGACGAAAACGCAGGATGGAGTCCTGACGGGACTTGGCGGAGCAGCCGCCATCCAGATAGCAGTAATCCCAGGATTTCTGCTCGATGCGGGCCCGCAACAGACTCAGCAGATCGACAAACTGGCTGAACACCAGCACCCGATGACCGCCGTCGATCGCCTCTTCCAGCAGGGCCATCGCCTCGTCCAACTTGCTGCTGGTTTGCGACCACTCTGGCATCACCAGCTCCGGCGAACAGCAGAGGCGGCGCAGTCGGGTCAGGCCGCTCAGCACATGCATCAGAGCGCGGCCATCGGCGCTTTGCACCTGCTGCACCACTTCCCGCCGGGTCGCCTCGTAGAGCTGGCGCTCTTCGGGGGAGAGGCTGATGTGGTGGATGATCTCGGTCTTGTCCGGCAGCTCGGTCAGCACCTGCTGCTTGAGACGGCGCAGGATGAAGGGGCTGATCACCGCCCGCAGCAGCGCCATGTGCTGGGGATCCTTGACCGCTTTGCCAAAGCGACGCTTGAACTCGCCAAGGCTGCCGAGCAGCCCCGGGTTGATAAAGGTGAAGAGACTCCACAGCTCCCCCAGATGGTTTTCGATGGGGGTGCCGGAGAGGGCGAGGCGAAAATCGCCGTCGAGCTGGAACAGCAGCTTGGCGCGCTGGGTGCCGGCGTTTTTGATCTGCTGGGCCTCATCAAGCACCATGGAAGACCAGCGGCGGGACTTGAGCGCCTCCGCCAAGCTGCCGAGCATGCCGTAGTTGATGAGGATCACCTGACCGGCCTTGGCCTCGCGAATCATCCCCTCCCGCTCGGCCGGATTCTCGAACACCACCACATCCAGCTCGGGGGCGAAACGGGCCACCTCCTCCTGCCAGTTGGTGACCACTGACTTGGGCACCACCACCAGCGCAGGGCCAAGGTGCTGGCGCATCCGCAGCACGATAAGCGCCTGCAGCGTCTTGCCCAGACCCATGTCATCGGCCAGACAGGCACCAAAACCGTGATGGGCCAGGGTCGCCATCCAGCGCACCCCCTCTTTCTGATAGTCCCGCAGGGAGGTAAGCAGCTCGTCCGGGCAATCGACCTCCTGCTGCCACTCCTGCTGCAGGGATTGCCACGCCGCATCCCCTTCGGTGGTAATGACCGAGAGCAGGCGAGTCAGGGGATAGGCCAGCTTGTTGTTGATGCGCTGCTCTTCATCGAGCATGGCCCCCAGCATGGTGAGCCGCTCCACCAGCTTGTCGCTCAGCATTAGGCTGGTCTTCTCGTCGAGCTGAACGGTGCGCTGGCCCGGGGTCATCTGGCGCAGAATAAGGCGCAGGTCGAGGATCTGGTGCTCATCGAGGGCCAGCGCCCCTTCGACCTGGAACCAGTCCTGCCGCCGCTCGATGCGCAGGCTCAAAGCCGCTTCATCAAGGCTCTTGAGGCGAGCGCTGTCCTGATGCCAGTGAATGACCACACCGGCATCCACCAGCTCGGGCAGGGCATTGACCAGCGCCAGCGCCTGCTCCCCCTGCAGCAGCCACTCGCTGCCGGGCAGGCCGATGGGCAATTGATTGCGCAGCAACTGGGCCTGCCCCTTCTCGGCCCCGAGATCCCGCTGCCAGTAGTGGTACGCCTTGATCCCCTGCCGCACGATCGCCTCCCCCTTGCCAAGGGGCTGGGGCGGCAGATCCTCAAAGCGAGTCACCAGCTTGACCGACAGCTGACCATCCTGCCAATCCAGTTGCACCGAAGGAATGCCCGGCCAGGGAGCCAGTTCGGCGTTGCCGCTAAGCCCCGCAACCTGACTGTGCCAAGGCAACTCGGGAATGGCATCGAGCGTGCGTTGCAGCTCAGCCAGCCCCTCGGCGGGCAGCAGCGGGATGGATTCGAGCGCTGGCAAGCGGTCGAGCAGCGGCTGCGGAGTGAGGATGAGCTGCCACAGATCCTGCGCCAGCGGCATGATATGGGCCCCGCGGGCGGCCGCATCGGGGCAGAGCTGCGCGCTCATCCCCTGCTCGGTGGCCACCACCTGCAGCAGGGGGGCGCTGATGGCCAGTTGCAGCTTTTGCCCCTTGGCGTTGAACAAGCGGGGGTGATCGGCCAGCGGCGCCCAGACATCCCGCGGCAGTCGTCCCATCACCCGTGGCAGGGTGCGAACCAGTGCCCAGTCATGCTCGTCGAGCATGGCGGCATACTGGGTAGAGAGCAGGGCCGGATCGACCCGGCGACCGGCGGTCCACTCCCCCTTGGTGCTCAGTTTCTGGATCTTGCACTCCAGCTCGGGACCATCGGCATGGAGCAGCCACACCAACCGCTCTTGCGGCTTGCGTACGCCACTGGAGCGTCCCAGCCCCTGCAACCAGTTGAGCCAGCTGGCAGAGGCCGCGGTTTTGTCCTCGTCCCCGTCATCATCCTGCTCGTCACTGCCCTCTTGCGCAGTCTCCTCACTGCCGCGCAGTTGGCACAAGGGCGCCCCTTTGGCCGCCTCGCCCAACAAGATACGCAGCAGATCCTGACAAAATGCCATCAGGCGATGATGAGGCTCGGCATCGAGCAGATGAGAGAGATCCCACTTGTGCAACATGGCCACCTGCGGGCTCTGGGCACCGTGACGGGCCAGCGCGCAGAGATCGAGCCAGAGATAGCCCCAGTGGAGCTCCTCCACCGGCAGTTGCAGGGTATCAAACAGGCCAACCGCCTGACCGTGGCGATCGCCCGCCCACTGGCTGAGCAAGTCGGCAAGCAGGGGGAACTGGCCAGTCAGACTGCGCTGCCACTTCTTGCGCTGTTCGCTGGCGATGACGGGGTCGGCCTGCTGCAACCAGCCAAGCCAGAGCAGGGCGCTGAATGAACGGGGCCATTGGCCCGCCTTGCCCTCATCGGTTGCCTGCCACTGGCCCAGCGCGGTGAGCAGTCGCTCGCCAAGCGGGCCGCTCTGGCTCTGCTGGGCCAGCGCCTGCAGGGCTGGCCAGCCGGGGGCGGCATCCTGGTCCTCGCCGGTTGGCGAGGTGCTCTCGCCATCCCCGCAGAGCCAGCGCCACTCCGCCTCGAACGCTTTGGCCCAGGCCTGCACCTCGGGGGCGCAGCGCACCAGCGCATTGGCCAGCGGCCAGCGCTCTTCATAGGGGGCATCAAGCAAGAGTTGCAGCGAGAAGTGCTCCAGCAACATTTGCTGCCAGCCGGGGCTGGAGCCCGCCAGCAACTGGTGAGCGTCCGGGGTATCGAGCAGGGTCAGCAGATCGCTGGCCGAGAAATAGGTCGGGATCTCCCCCGCCTTGCCGCGGCAGAGCTCGCGCACCACCGCATGGGTGAGATCCTGCCCGGTCAATGAGGGCACCCGACTCCAGTCCGGCGCCGGGCAGAGACCGGCACGTACCCCCAGGATCAGTGCCAGCGTCCCCTCGGCGGTCAGGCTCCACTGCTGCTCCCCGCGCAATCTGACCAGCCCCGCATCCTGCAGTCGGGTCAGTTTATCGATCAGGGCATGGCCTATCGCCAGTTGTTCTTGCAGCAAACGGGTACTGGCAACGCGCTGCAATTGCAGGGTGGCGAGCAGGGCATAACTATCCGAAGAGAGGGTGGACGCAGACATCAAGACTCACGGGCAAGTGCAAAAGCGGAATTTTAACGGTAAAGCGCCAGCGGCTCGACCCTTTACCGTGAAATAACTCAAAAAAAAACGGCCATCCATGATGACCGTCGAAAGTAACGAAGGAAATAGCCGGATCATCCGGTTACCTCCCACAGCGGGAAAATCGGGAGCGCTAGCCCCTAATTCGTGGAGCCAATGCTAGAGGTTGGCGCCCGAAAAAGCTTTGAAGCGGATCACAGTTGAAAAGGATTTCTGAAAACGGTTTCAATTTTTAGCGGCAAAAAACCATGATTTCGCGCCAAATGAGCCATGTCCCAACCCCTCCTGCTCACCCGGCACAAGCGGTGAAAACCCTATAACGGTCGCTTGTCGAACGCCCCTGTGCGGGCAGCTGTCAGCTGTATAGCTTCATCAGAACCTGCCCCCCTAGGCTAGGTTTCAGGGCCACCGGACATGGCTGAGATGGGCCAGGAGAGCACGAATCGGCTCCCTCCCCGCCCGGTAGCTTGGCAAACCGCGCTGCCGCCGTGGGCCTCTGCAATCGCCTTGACCACGGCGAGCCCAAGTCCGCTGCCGCCGCTCTTGCGCGAGCGTGACGGATCTCCCCGACGAAACGCATCGAAGATACAGGCGGCGATCTCCTCGCTGATGCCTGGCCCCTCATCTTCCACACTCAGGACGCACACACTCTCCGAGCGATACAGCCGCACGGTCAGCAGGCCCGGCAGCGCGTGCTTCTGGGCATTTTCCAACAGCGCCATCAGGGCCTGACGGATACGAAACAGATCGCAGCAGACATGAAGTTCGCTATCGAGCTCCCGCTGCAACACAAATCCGCTCGCCGCCAGAGGGCTGGCAAACGCCTCAAGCACCACGGCAAGCTCGTCGGCCAGCCTGACCTCGGTCCGCTGCAACTCCAGATGGCCGCTGTCGTTGAGGCTCAATACCCGCAAGTCCTCGATCAGGTGATTGAGCCCCTCCACCTGGCGCAGCAACCCCTCGAAGAGTTCGCTACTGGGAGGAAATACCCCTTCGGCCAGCCCCTGCAAGCGGCCGCGCAAAATGGTCACCGGAGTGCGCAATTCGTGGGCGATGGCGGCATTCCAGAACTCCCGCTCGCGGGTCATGCTCTGCAGCCGCTCGGCCATGGTATTGAAGTCGCGCACCAGTTGCGCCGTCTCCCCGATCGCCTGCTCATCCTCCGGCACACGGGCATCGAGTTTGCCCTCGGCCACCTCACGCAGGCTGGTTGCCACCGAGTTGAGGGGAGTCAGGATGCGGCGAGAGAGGCGAACCGCCACGTACAACGCCATCCCCAATGCAATGAGAATGGTGGAGCCGATCCATAACATCTCGACTCTGGAGGGCACCCAGGTCTCGGAGATGCTGCCCGGCACAAACGCCACGGCGATGCCATAAAACACATAGGTGCCGATCACCGCGAGGGAGATGATACCAAGCGTCATCAGACCCAGAGAGCGGATGATCTGCCTGCGAAGGCCGGGCGCCGATTTCATGCATCGCCCCCGAAGCGATAGCCAACGCCCCAGACACTGGCGGGGACCCCTTGAATGCCGTGTGTCTCCAGTTTTTTGCGCAACTTGCTGATGTGGCTATCCACAGTGCGCTCCTGGGTATCCCCCTCCGGCAAGCAGTGAGTCAGCAGTTCGGCGCGACTGAACACCCGTTTTGGCGCCCGCATCAAAGAGGCGAGCAACTTGAACTCGGTCAGGGTCAGCTCCAGCACCTGCCGCTGGTCATCGCGGAAAATGCTGGCCTCGTGGCTCTCCAGATCGATCTGAAACTGGCCGACCCGCAACACGTTCACCGTGGCAGGCTTTACGGCTCGGGTGCGCCTGAGCACGGCCTGCACTCGCGCCACCACTTCGGCCGGATTGAAGGGTTTGACCACATAGTCATCCGCCCCCATGCGCAGCCCCATCAGCTTGTCGAGATCCTGATCGAGGGCGGTCAACATGATCACCGGCGTATCGCCACGCGCCCGGATCTCGCTGAGCACCTGCCAGCCATCCAGTTGCGGCATCTGCACATCCAGCAGCAGGAGATCGGGTTTGAATGCTTGATGCATGGCCAGCGCTTCACGGCCATCGGCGGCGTGCAGGGAGCGCAAGCCATGACGTTGCAGGTAAGCGGCGAGGATGTCGGCGATCTCGGCTTCATCCTCTGCAATCAGTACCAGTGACTGGCCCGCCGGGCTGGCGGAAGCATTGAGATGGGACATAGTCGGACTCGAAAAAAGGTGGCGTTGAACTTTATCATCGCCTCCATGGATTCTCCACAAAGCCTCGAATCATTCGCAATAGCCCCTCGCCATAATGGCCGCTCGATGCACTTTTCGGTCACATCACACCGGAGAGACGGTTTAACGAGGTGAGTGGATGATGTTTGTCAAACAGCGGTATGCGGGCGCCCTGCTCGCCGTCATTGCCGCATTCGGGTTGGCGGGTTGCGATGCCGCACCGCAAGAGCAGGAGGCACCCGCCCTTCCTCAGGTGTCGGTGCTGACTCTGACTGGTCGGGAGCTTGTCATCAGCGAGGAGCTGCCCGCCCGGGTGGCGGCACTGCGCAGCGCCGACATTCGCGCCCAGATCAGCGGTATCGTGCAGCGCCGCCTGTTCGAGCAGGGCGCCGAGATCAGCGCTGGCACCGTGCTGTTCCAGATAAACCCGGCCCCCTTCAAGGCAGATGTCGACAGCGCCGCCGCCGCATTGCAACGGGCCGAGGCCGTGCTGGCCCGCGCCCGCATCCAGATTGACCGCCTGAAGCCGCTGCTGCGCACCGACGCCATCAGCCGCCAGACCTATGACGATGCGATCTCCCAGCGGGATCAGGCGGCCGCCGATGTAGCCCAGGCCAGGGCGACCCTGGCCCGGCACCAGCTGAACCTGCAATTTGCCAGCGTGGAGGCCCCCATCGCCGGACGTATTGATCAGGCGCTGGTGAGTGAAGGGGCTCTGGTGTCCCCCACCGATACCACTCCCATGGCCCGGATCCAGCAGATTGATCAGGTCTACGTCGATGTGCACCAACCGGCCTCGGTGCTGGAATCCCTGCGCCAGCAGGCTGGCTCAACGGCACCGGAACTGGCGGTGGAGATCCTCGGTAGCAATGGCACACCGCTGGGCATGCAGGGGCGCATCCTCTTCTCCGGCATCGAGGTCGATGCCGGGACCGGCGATGTGCTGCTGCGGGTGCTGGTGGATAACCCTGAGCGGCGGCTGTTGCCCGGTCTCTACGTGCAGGCGCGCATTCCCCGTGCCCGCTATGCCAACGCCCTGACCGTGCCCCAGCAGGCAGTAGTGCGCACATCGGGTCAGACCAGCGTGTGGGTGGTGGATGGCCAGGGGCAGGCACAGCTGGTTCCGGTCAACACCGCTGAACTGGTGAATAGCCAGTACCGCATCGCATCCGGGCTCAGTGCCGGGCAACAGGTGGTGATCGAAGGGATCGATCGTCTGACCCCGGGAATTCAGGTCATTGCCTCCCCCTGGCAACCACCCGCTGTCAGCCAACCGGCTGACGGTGGCATTCGCTGAATCGGAGAGTTATCCATGCCGCAGTTTTTTATCCATCGCCCGGTGTTTGCCTGGGTGATCGCCCTGTTCATCGTGCTGGCAGGGGTCATCGCCATCCCCAAGCTCCCCATCTCCCGCTATCCCTCGGTGGCGCCGGTGTCGGTGACCCTCTATGCCACCTATCCGGGCGCCACGCCGCAGACCCTGAATGATGCGGTGGTGAGCCTGATCGAGCGCGAGCTGTCGGGAGTGAAGAACCTGCTCTACTTCGAGTCCTCTGTGGACGCCTCGGGCAGCGCGCAGATCACTGCCACCTTCAAGCCGGGCACCGATCCGGAGCTTGCCCAGATGGACGTGCAAAACCGCATCAAGGCGGTCGAGCCTCGCTTGCCACAAGCGGTGCGGCAAACCGGCCTGCAGGTGGAGTCCGCCTCATCCGGCTTTCTGATGATGGTCGGCATGACCTCACCGGATGGCCGCTTCGATGAGGTTGCCCTCAACGACTACATGGCACGCAATATTGTGCAGGAGCTGCGCCGCATCGACGGGGTGGGACGAGTGCAGCTGTTTGGCGCCGAGCAGGCCATGCGCATCTGGGTAGATCCGGCCAAACTCGCCGCCTACGGGCTGACCATCAGCGAAGTGGCACAGGCCATCGAGCAGCAGAACATCCAGATTGCACCGGGGCGCCTCGGTGACGAGCCCTCCCTGCCGGGGCAGCGCCTGACGGTTCCCCTCACGGTTCAAGGGCAGCTGACGACCCCCGAGGCATTCGCCGCCATCGTGCTGCGAGCCGGTGGTGATGGCGCCAAGCTGGTGCTGGGTGATGTCGCCCAGGTCGAGCTGGGGGCACAATCCTACGCCTTTTCCAACCGGGAGAACGGCGTTGCTGCCACCAGCGCCGCCATCCAGCTCTCCCCCGGCGCCAACGCCGTGCGTACCGCCGATGCGGTGCGCCCCCGTCTCGCCCAGCTCGCTCCCACCCTGCCGGCGGGCATGGCCTATTCGATCCCGTTTGACTCGGCCCCCTTCGTCAAGGTCTCCATCGAAAAGGTGATCCACACCCTGCTGGAAGCCATGGTGCTGGTGTTTCTGGTGATGTTTCTCTTCCTGCAGAACCTGCGCTACACCCTGATCCCGGCCATCGTCGCCCCCATCGCTCTGCTTGGCACCTTCGCGGTGATGCTGCTGGCCGGTTTTTCGATCAACTCCCTCACCATGTTCGGCATGGTGCTGGCCATCGGCATCATAGTCGACGACGCCATCGTGGTGGTGGAGAACGTCGAGCGCCTGATGGCCACCCGGGGGCTGTCGCCCCGGGAGGCGACGTCGCAGGCCATGAAGGAGATCACCGGGGCGGTGATCGGCATCACCCTGGTGCTCACGGCGGTGTTCATCCCCATGGCGTTCGGCAGCGGCTCCGTGGGGGTCATCTACCAGCAGTTCACCCTGTCGATGGCGGTGTCGATCCTGATTTCCGCCTTCCTCGCCCTGACCCTGACACCCGCGCTCTGCGCCACCCTGCTGCGTCCGGTCAGTCCGGATCATCATGAGAAGTGCGGTTTCTTCGGCGCCTTCAACCGGGGCGTCGAGCGGCTCACCGCAGGCTACGGCGTTCGGGTCACCCGGCTGGTCGGGCGCAGCGGACGCGTGATGGCTACCTTCGCCGCCCTCTGCGCCGTGCTGGCCATTGCGGCCACCCAGCTGCCCTCTTCTTTCCTGCCGGACGAGGATCAGGGCTACTTCATGACCTCCATCCAGTTGCCGACCGGCGCCACCAGCGAGCGCACCCTGGCCGTCATCAAGGAGTTCGAGGCCCATGTGGCCTCTCGCGAGGCGCTGGACACCAACCTGGTGGTGCAGGGCTTCAGCTTCTCCGGCGCAGGCCCCAATGCGGCCATGGCCTTCACCATGCTCAAAGATTGGGATCAGCGTCATGGCGCCACGGCAGCCGAAGAGGCAGATCTGGCACAAGCGGCTATGGCAAACATTCCTGAAGGCACGGTAATGAGCCTGCTGCCGCCCGCCATCGACGAGCTGGGCACCGCCTCCGGCTTCACCCTGTTCCTGCAAGACAGAGCCAACCGGGGAGATGCCGCGCTGCTGGCCGCTCAGGCCCAACTGCTGGAACTGGCCGCCAAAAGCCAGGTAGTCAGTGATGTGTATCCCGACAATCTGCCTCCCGGCGAGAGCATTCACCTCGAGATCAACCGACAGAAGGCCGAAGCCATGGGACTCTCGTTCGCCAGCGTCAGCAGTACCCTGTCGGCCGCAATGGGGTCGCTCTACGTCAACGACTTCCCCAACGGCGGGCACATGCAGCAGGTCATTCTGCAGGCCGACGCGTCGGCGCGCATGCAGCTCGATGATGTGCTCGGCCTGCGGGTGCGCAATGCCAGCGGCGGCATGGTCCCCCTGCGAGAGGTGGTGACACCGGAATGGTGCGAATCGCCGCAACAGATGATGCGCTTCGATGGCTTCCCTGCCGTGCGTATTGCCGGGGGGGCTGCGCCCGGCATCTCCAGCGGAGCGGCGATGGCGGAGATGGAGCGTCTGGTGGCGCAATTGCCGCCAGGCTTCGCATTGGCCTGGACGGGACAGTCGTTGCAAGAGCGCCAGTCGGCCGAGCAGGCCCCCCTGCTGATGCTGTTGTCGGCGCTGGTGGTCTTCCTGGTGCTGGCGGCACTCTACGAGAGCTGGTCGATCCCGCTCTCGGTGATGCTGGTGGTGCCGCTGGGCCTGCTCGGTGCCGTCGCGGCCGTGATGCTGCGCGGCATGCCCAACGACGTCTTCTTTAAAGTAGGCATGATCACCATCATCGGTCTGTCGGCCAAGAACGCCATCCTCATCGTGGAGTTTGCGCGCCAGTTGCACGGCGAAGGGCGCTCGCTGCTTGATGCTGCTGTCACTGCTGCCCGCCTGCGCCTGCGCCCCATTCTGATGACGTCGCTGGCCTTCACCCTCGGGGTGGTGCCCTTGATGCTCGCCAGTGGCGCCAGCGCGGAGACCCAGCACGCCATCGGCACCGGCGTGTTTGGCGGCATGATCAGCGGCACCCTGCTGGCCATCTTCTTCGTGCCGGTCTTCTTCGTCTTCGTCATCGGCACCCAGGCGCGCATTCAGGCCTGGCGGACACGGCGAGCATCCAACAGCATTCATCCTGATCGATGACCACAGATACACAGGCGGCCGGATAGTCCCTCAGCACATCACCAAAAGAAAAAGCCCAACCTGCTAAACAGGTTGGGCTTGGTATGTGGCGGAGAGACAGGGATTCGAACCCTGGGTGGCATTGCTGCCACAATTGATTTCGAGTCAATCCCGTTCGGCCACTCCGGCATCTCTCCGTGGGGAGAGAGTTTTACCCAAGCTGGGCCGAGGATGCAATAAAAATTTCTTAGATATCAAATGGCTGAATCAGATATCTGGGAGCAGGCTCACAATGCGGCGCGTGCTGTTCGCATTGTGAGGCCACCCTGCATCCACCAGACATTAACCCTCTCGCACACCCGGCCATTATCCACGTCGTGATATTCCCCAATTGCCATCAGGCGTCTCTTTTTCCTGCTTGGCGCTCAAATTTATGGGTGATGCCGATTTTGGCCGGTTTCCTATGTATCCCCACATCATTGCGGGTGCGCAGCAAGCTGGTAATCATGGGCTGATTGAGGAACAATCGCGCCATTCTGGCGGCTGTGTTGATGATGTTCAGCCCCGATTGAACTGATGGATCTCCTTATGCGATTGCCAAAACTCATGCCCCTCTCCATAACGCCTTCCCTTTCCATGCTGCTGGCAGCGATCCTGCTTTGCGCCGCGCCGGCAGAGGCCAAACGCCACCCGCTGCCACCTGCTGGGAGTCGCCTCATCGGTGAGCTGGAGGATTACATTATCCAGCAGAATGAACATCTGGAGCTGGTTGGCAAAAATACGCAAATTGGATTTTTGGCACTGCTTGAGGCAAATCCGGGTGTAGACCCCTATTTACCCAAGCCGGGCACCCGTTTGACGCTGCCCACCCAGATGCTGCTGCCTGATGTGCCTCGCGAGGGGATCGTCATCAATCTGCCCGAACTGCGCCTCTACTACTTCCCCAAAGAGAAGAGCGAGGTCATCGTGCTGCCCATCGGGATTGGCGATATCGGCCGCGAAACACCCGAGATGACCACGACGGTCATCGAGAAGAATCCCAACCCGACCTGGGTGCCCGGCCCCATGGTGCGCAAATCCTGGCTGGAGCAAAAAGGGATCACCCTGCCCGCCGTAGTGCCCCCCGGCCCGGAGAATCCCCTTGGCAAGTTCGCCATGCGCCTTGGCTATGGCAAGCGCGACTACCTGATCCACGGCACCAACAAGGATTTTGGCGTTGGCTTGCGGGTAAGTGCAGGCTGCATCCGGCTGCGACCTGACGATATCGAGGCCCTGTTCAAGATTGTGCCGATCGGCACGCCGGTGCGGGTCATCAATCAACCGGTCAAGGTCGCCATCGAACCGGATGGTCGGCGCTGGCTGGAGGTACACTCCCCGCTCTCCCGCACCGAAGAAGAGCTTGAAAATGGCGCCCCGCTGGTGCTATCTCCGGCCATAGAGAGCTTTATCAGCGCACCTGACGTGATGCAGGATGAGGTGACGGCTGCGCTGGAGAGCAAAAATGGCCTGCCCCGCCCCATCAGCAGCCAACTTGTCAGTGGCTAAGTAACCAGCGCCCGAGTCGCACCGGAGTCACCTTACCTCATGAAATTCCTGCCCCTCCTATTCCTGTTGGCCTGTCACTCCTTGTGGGCCAAGGACATTCTCTGGATGAACAATGGCGATCGTCTGACCGGTAACATCGAGGAGGTGACCGAACAGTCGGTGCGCATCGCCCTGCCCTACAGCGGCGCGGTGACCGTCAAGCGGGAGGCCATCAAACGCTGGCGCATTGATAAAGAGGACAAACCCAAGGCGACGGCAAAGGGTGGGCTCAAGCTGTTCGAGGATGACCAGGATGAACGCAACGCCTGGCTCTGGACCGGCAGCGGCGATCTCAATGTCAAACTCAAACAGAATGACAAGCAGACCAACAACGTCAACCTCAAGTGGAAAAGCGAGCTGGCCAATCTGGACTGGCGTTACAGCTTCTCCGGTGAATATACCTATGAGAACGCTGACAACATCACCGACAGCCATGATTATCAGCTCAACCCTACGCTGGACTACTTCTTCAACCAGCAGTGGTTCTTGCGCACCTCACTCGATGCCGAATATGACATGCTGGATAAAGATCGCTATCTCTATATGGACTATGGCTCGGGGCCGGGCTACCGCTTCTGGAACGACAAACGCCGCCGACTGGAGCTGATGGCCCAAGGGGGATTAAGCCGACTCTACTTCCGTGAAGATAGCGAGGTTCCCAAGATTTTTCTGGGTGAACGGGTCATTGACTACCCCTTCGCCGGTTTTAACTGGGATTATCGCCAACCTTTCTCCCTCTGGCAGGAGAAAATGGAGCTGTTCAGCCAGGGGCGCTATCTGAAATATCTGGCACAAGCCTCCCCCTATTTCACCCGTAATCAGGATCTGAAAGGCAGCATAGGATTGCGCTACTACTTCAACGACCATCTGCGCCTCTCCTGGTCGAGTGAGCTGGATTGGGAAGATGCTGACATCCTTGTCGACACAGGCAGCCCGGAACCCCGGGAGAGCGAATTAAGACACCTGCTCAGCCTTGGCGCCAGTTTCTGAGTCAACCATACCAGAATGGTCGAATTGCCCTGAATGCTATATCGAGATTGTGCTTGTTGGCAGGTTAGCTCGCCTTTTTCAATCTGCTCGACCAACGCCAGTTTCAAAGTCAGCGAGTAATCGCGCTGTGTCCGTTTCACACCTTGTCCCATCGAGCTCTCGATTTATTGGGGGAAAAGGTGCAAACCATATTCAGGACGGGACACACGAACACTAAAAGCCTACCTCAGCCATGGCAGGCATGGCCGAATCTTCCTGCTCCCCGTCGGACTCGCCGCGGGTGCAGTCGATGATGGAGCGCTTGGGGTTGTTGGGATCGCGCAAAAGCAGAGGGGCTGAGCCCTCGTTGTGCTTCTGCTCGTCGCTAAACTCGCTGCCGTAGGCGTTGTGGGTCAGCCGGCGGGCGTTGGCGATGGGAGTATCGACAAAGAGGGCGTGCACTTCGAAGCTGGAAGCGGGCACGATAAAGCCGACCACCGGCAAGCCGTGTAGCTCCTCGTGCACCTTGTACCAGGCAAAGCCGTCACTCACCTTGTAGGGGGTGTAGTTGGCCAGTTGTAGATTGGCGGGCCTGCCCGTCTCATCCACATAGAGATCGGTAAATTCACAGGTCGCCAGCCCCTGCCACATCCGCTCGAATGGCGTCGCACAGCCTGTCAGTTGCAACCCGGCCAGCAGCACCAAGCCTCTCTTCCACATTTCCCGCCCCTTCTTGCAAAAATGAACCGGCGCTCAGTCAAACGCCCGCAGCCGCGTCACCAGCAGATCGATAAAGCCCGGACGATCCAGCCCCAACAATACCAGCGCATTGGCTGGCTTGCCGGTCAGACCATAACGATCCACCACTGTCATCCCCACGGTATGCTCCCCCCGGGTCTCGATATCGACCCGGCACTCCACGCCATGGAACAGGGCGGGATTGAGCAACCAGGCAATGGTACAGGGGTCGTGGAGCGGTGCACCAGCAAATCCCCACTTGGGATCCCGATGGTAGATCATGAAAAAGTCGAGCAGCCCGGCCACGCACTGGGCCACCGGATTGGTGATGGCGCGCACTCGCTCGATATCCTCATCCATCACCTGCGCCTCATGGGTCACATCAAGGCCGCACATGGTGATGGGAATGCCCGACTTGAACACCATATCGGCCGCTTCCGGGTCCACATAAATATTGAATTCCGCCGCAGGCGTCCAGTTGCCAGCCCCTGCGGCGCCCCCCATCAATACGATGCGGGCGATCTTGCCCTTTAGTTCCGGGTGAGCC